>JAHFLM010000007.1:0-6485 GCA_023244865.1 Candidatus Harrisonbacteria bacterium
CTAGATCACTTTTTAATCTTTCTGCCTCTGGTAGTTGTCCTTTAATCACAGAAGTAGCTTCCCCCTTTCCTTTTTTATCGTTTATTTCATCTGTAATTTGTTGACTTTTATCGGTCATTTGACTGATATTAACCATAAGCCAAATATTTAGTCCCAAAAGGATTAAAATAAAGCCTACTAAAAAAGCGATTTTTTTTATCAAAACACTTTTAAAGTTTTGCTCCGGCATAATTCTATTTTATCACACCTATGAACGAAGCCATTTTTTTAAACGCTATTAATCACTTTTTTCAAGGTGAATTGGGCACAATTCACAAACATGTTACTCGCTTTGATTCTTACGAAGCCGCTTTCGTAGCTCTTAATAGTACCCTAGATCCTGAAAAACTTTATTTAGAGCTAGATAGGGCTGGTGTCGGATTTATTTTATCTTCCAATCCTCTTTTTCCAGAAGCGCTTTTAGAAATTAATCCCAAACCCCTCGGGCTTTATTACAAAGGCAGCGAATCTTTTCTAAAGAATCTCAATAATTTATTAGTCATCGCCATTGTTGGCACGAGAAAAGCCTCGCGTTTAAGTTTAGACTTTGCCTCCGAGCTCGCTAAAAAATTAGTCAGCTACAATTGTCTAATCGTTTCCGGCCTCGCTCTTGGTTTAGATAAAGCCGCTCATGAAGGTGCGCTTTTAGGCGGCGGCAAAACCGTGGGCGTTTTATCTTTAGGTTTAGACGGCGTTTATCCGTCCTCTCATCTAAACTTAGCCAACCAAATGATCGCTCAAGGCGGCGGTCTCCTTTCTGAATATCCCTTAAACGTCCCCGCCTTTCCCAATCGTTTCCTAGAAAGAAATCGTATTGTTGCCGGCCTCGCTAAAGCTACTATTGTCATCGAAGCCCCACTCGAATCCGGCTCACTTCGCACCGCTAATAATTGCATAGAGTTTGGTCGAGACCTCTTTGTCGCTCCTGGCGCTCTCAAACAGCCGAATTTCCTAGGCTCTCACGCTCTAATTAAACAGGGCTCTTATTTAATTACCGAACCCGAGGATATCATCAAGTATTTCAATCTGGAGAAGGCTTCTAGAGAGAATCTTATCCTTCCACTCGACCTCTCCGACATAGAAAAAGATCTTATCAAAATTTTAAACCAATCCAATCAATTAATTGACAATCTGGTAGACTTAACTAAACTAGAGCCTCAGATTCTCCTCCGCAACCTTTCGGCTTTGACTTTGAAAGGCTTAGTGGGCGAAACTAATGGCTCGTACTATCTATTATGAAATCTCTTATTATTGTAGAAAGCCCCACTAAAGCGAAAACTATCAGCTCCTTTTTAGGGAGTGATTTTTTGCTCGAGTCTTCTTTTGGTCATGTGCGCGACCTCCCTAAAAGCACGCTCGGCGTTGATTTAGAAAATAATTACGCGCCGCATTACTTAGTGCCAACCAAGGCTAAAAAAACCATTACCAAGCTCAAGGGTTTGATGAAAAAGGCAGATCGCGTGATCCTCGCTACTGATGAAGACCGCGAAGGAGAGGCCATCGCTTGGCATTTAGCTAATGTTTTAGGCATTAAAGAAGACGCGATCGAGCGCATTGTTTTCCACGAAATTACGAAGACCGCCATTAATGAGGCCTTAAATCATCCTCGAAAGCTCGATGTTAATTTGGTGGATGCTCAACAGGCTCGTCGTATTCTCGATCGTTTAGTGGGCTACAAACTCTCCCCTTTCCTTTGGAAAAAAGTTAAATATGGTTTATCAGCCGGCCGCGTCCAGTCTGTTGCTGTGCGTTTAATTTGTGAACGCGAGGTTGAGATCAGGAATTTTAAACCAGAATTTTATTGGTTAATCGACGGTGAATTTGATTTCAAAGGCGAAAAAGTTTTAGCTGAACTCGATTCTTATCAAGGTAATAAATTAGATAAGCTCGCTATTAAATCCGAAGCCGAAGCTAAAAAAATCTTAGCCAGTTTTAAATCAAAAACAGCTGAGGTTATTGATTTAAAAAAGAAGCGCATCAACCGTAACCCCGACGCCCCTTTCACTACAAGCTCCCTCCAAATTTCCGCTAACAATCGCTTAGGTTATACCTCGAAAAAAACCATGATGCTCGCCCAAGGCCTTTATGAAAAAGGTTTTATTACCTACATGCGCACCGACTCCGTCAATCTTTCTAAAGACGCTTTAGGTGCCTGTGCTAAATATTTAACCGACACTCTTGGTAAAGAATATGCCGCCGAGGCTCCAAAAGTTTATACGACCAAGAGCAAAGGTGCTCAAGAAGCGCACGAAGCCATTCGCCCGACAGATGTTTTCAAAGAACCAGATAAGCTGGGATTAGGTGAACAGGAAAATAAACTTTACCGTTTAATTTGGCAGAGATTCGTTGCTTCTCAGATGCCTAAGGCGGTGTTCGATTCTAAAACCGTATTTCTTAAATTAGACGAAGGGGTTTTCAAAGCCAACGGCTCCACTTTGGTTTTTGATGGCTATCTCAAAGTTCTTTCTAAGAAGTTTGAAGAAAGACTTTTGCCTGAATTCGGCTTAAAAGATGAATTAAAAGTTTTAGCCTTGAAAGATGAGGGTCATGAAACTCTTCCTCCGCCGCGTTATAACGAAGCGAGCTTGGTTAAAGTTCTAGAAGAAAAAGGCATCGGCCGCCCTTCCACTTACGCTTCGATTATTTCAGTTATTCAAAAAAGAGATTACGTGGAAAAACAGGCGCGTAATTTTATCCCTACTAAAATTGGTGAGTTAGTGAATCAGGTTTTAGTGGATCATTTTCCTGAAGTAGTAGACATTGGCTTCACTGCTACTATGGAAGAAGATTTAGACTTAATCGCCGAAGGTAAAAAATCTTGGGAAAAAATTATCGGCGCCTTTTACAAACCCTTTGAAAAAAATCTCGCAGAAAAAGAAAAGTCTGTCGAGCATTATAAAGTAGAAAAGCCTCCCGCGATCGAGACCGATCAAGTTTGCGAAAAATGCGGCGCTAAAATGTTAATCCGCACCGGCCGCTTTGGTCAGTTCTTAGCTTGCAGCGGCTTCCCTAAATGTAAGAACGCTAAAAATCTTGCCATCGAAAATGCGTCTGGGGAAAAATTAAAATGTGAAAAATGCGGTGAAGGAGAGATCGTTAAAAGATTTACTAAAAAAGGCAAGCGGCCTTTCTGGGGCTGCAGCGGCTACCCTAAATGTGACTTCGCCACCTGGACAGATCCCAACGCCCCCAAAAAAGAAGACGCTGATAAAAGCACTGAGAAGGATGATGAGGTTGAAAAAGAATCGTAATCAAAATATCAAAAAACTCCAGAAACGGAGTTTTTTGATATTATCTTACCGGTCAGCGCACTTAGCAGTAGTTGCACCGTTAGACGTAGTCATTTTACACGTTCTTCTCCCGCTATGGTCAGCGTCACAGTTACCAACCGCTTTAGGGGTGGCACAGAGAATTTCTTCTGGTGGCTGGTTGTTACTTAGTTTATAGTAATCCCATTTTAAGAAATCCCCTTCACAGTATTTTTTAATAATATTGCAGGGCTGCGGTGCTGGGTTTTGAGCTACTGGTTGTTGAGCAACTGCAGCCGGTGCCACTCCCAATGGTGGAACAATTACTAGTGGCTTTGGTAAGGCCTGAAATGGCAGGGCTGGCTGAACTACTACTGGCTGAGGTTGCTCCGGTAGGCATACCCATAAAAAGGGAAAAGTTTTACATAGGGCTTCTATTAAGGCATTATTTTGAGCTGCCGGTTGCTCGGGATTTTTAGCAGGAGGAACATCCATCGCTACTTCTCGAGGCTCAGCCTCGAGAGGCCGATCGTTTAAGACTCTGTTAATAGCGTATGTTTGATCTAATATGCCGTTTTGTCTTGGCGCTATTAGTGAATTAGGTATTGTCCTGATATTAGGAGCGGTTTCATAAGTAGGCATTACATAGGAGCCCTGACTCGTCGTTGATTGTTCGCCTAGGGCGATCATTTGTGATTCAAATCCCCTTCTAGCGATAGCCTCGTTAGCGAACTTAACGATTAAAATTAATCCTAAAATCAGTATCAGAAAAAAGACCGGCGAATTATAATATTTTTTACGCTTCTTCATTTACCCCGTTAGATAGTCTTTAATAAAACTTTTAGACTTTTTAATATTTTATTTTTATATTTTACAAATATAAACCCATAACAACATTTATCTAATGGGGTGAATCAATTCTACAAACTAAGTAGGCCAGCTGCATCAAAAATTCCTTTGTAAGTCGTGCTGATCACTAAGTAATTTCCGAGCATGCCATAGTTAAACGAAGCTGGTTTTACAGAGTATGGATTATAGCGGCTATTAAATCTCTCTCCAATCGCCCCACTCCTAAAGCCCTGAGGTTTACCAGCAGGTGTCGTAATAAATAAATCGTTTAAATTTATTTTTTCTAAGTCTGCTAATTTTGCTAATAAATTAACCTGATCGATTTGCGCTCCAGCTTTAAGCTTCACAACATAGCCTGGCCAAACCACGCCATTTTCCTTTTGCATATAATAAGTAAAATCAGATTCAAAATTTTGCTTCAAGAAATCAAATAAATCTTTTGAAGCCCCTGAGTCATCCATTAAAGAGCCAACGAAGCTTGTGAAATCAGCTGGCATTCCACTAACCGTTAAGGCCACCTCTACCATTCTGTCATTCACATTCTTGCTTTGATTTTTAATCATCGCCAAGAGTGGCAACTTGTCATAGCTAGGAAGATCTACTTTTAAAATCTCGCTATCCTTCATGCCAATAGCTGAAACGTGTTGCTGCGGTGCTAGCATTGCCGGTTGAGTTGTTTCATTTGGGATATTTACAGCCGGTTGACCAACCTCTTCGGTCTTGGGTGGTAAAATCTTATCTTTGTATTGTGGCCACACGTAAAAATATCCTAGAAAAATTCCGGCTAGTAATAATAAGAAAAATAGAAACCAAAAAACCCAATTGGAACCACCGCTCACCGCCTGATCTTTTACCATATATGGCAAATCATCATCGTGAAAAGCTGGCGCTGGTTCCGGCGCTTGAGGCATTGCCTTAGGTGTATTGTTTTCTATCTCCGAAAAAGAAATACTCTGTGGTTCAGGTAAGCCTCCTCCACTCTGTGCCACCGAGCCAATGTCGGTATTCATCGTCCTTAAATTAATATTCGTATTTGGGTCTGGTGGTGGTGGCACATTATTGCCTCCCATATTATTATTTCCCACACTCCCCATCTTTTGTTCGTCCATATTTTTCATTATAGCAAAATCAATTTTAAAACAAATAAAAAAATCTTCACCAGGCTGTCATTCAGAGTCCAATTCCGTTCGATTTCTTATTTTTATAAGAATCGATTCGGAATTGAGATATGGAATCTATTCTATATATAAATAAAAAACTCCCTTTTGAGGAGTTTATTCGCTCTTTCGTTAATCTTAAGCAACCTCAACTTTAAAGGCCTTACCATCCCATTGAGCGCTCAAGGAATGGTATTCGTGATTTGCATCCGATCCTTTCCTCACATGAAACAAATAACGTCTCTCGATGTTTCGCTCGGCTGTTGTTAGAAATTCATTCACCTGATTTATGTTGCCGAGTCTTTCTCTTGTGACAACTCGTATTTGCTTAGGCCACTTATCTTGGAGTAGTGGTAATCCTTGGGCTGACCATCTTCCTCTCTGCCAGTCAGCGTCGACCGCAATGAAAATTTTCGCATCTCCAACCCCATCAACATAAAACAAGTATCGATACTTGTTATTGGCCGTTTCGAGAAAGGTTAAAACCTCTTGAGGGGTTATTGCGACGGCGTTTCTTCCTCCCAGTTTTTCAATAATTTCGTCGTTAGACATCTCAGTCGCCAAGTCGTTCAGAGTAAAAACTCTCTCCCCTCTCAATGTCGGCCTTTCATTTCTCAAGGCCGTCATAAAGGCATATTTGACATCCACTGGAGCTCTACAGGCCGCAAAAGTAAAATCACCCTTCAATTCTATTGTTACCCAACCAGCATCTTTCAAGGTATCGCTCATCATCCATCTCCTTAGGAAAGTCCTAGTCTAGTATGAAAAATTAGAGGTGAACCACTCACCAACTTTCAAATTTCTAAGCCAAATGATAATAAATAATCATATTTTTGTCAATAAAAACTTTATAAATACTAGCAATATGCTTGTTTTTCAACCTTCAATATTGCCTTATTTGACTTTTTATATAATTTTATGGTATAATTAGGACGTACATTGAAGGGGGTGAGAATGTCTCATTTCTCCCAATTAAATACGTTTTAAATCTAAGAGGTACCCAAAATTATGGCTGGTTTTATTCACCCAGAATTACTTGAAGGAGAAATTTTCTTCGGAAATTGCACCCGTGGTCCAGGAAGATTCGCGGGTAAGGGAACTACTCCCTGGGAAGATATTGGCTGGAAGACAAAGCGAAAGGGTCAAAAAAGCTATCATGAAGGGCAGTTGATCACTGCAACACCACTCGACT
>JAHFLM010000007.1:6495-13393 GCA_023244865.1 Candidatus Harrisonbacteria bacterium
GTTGGGGTTCTGAGGCCGGTATTTGTTCAAAGATCTGAGATCATTGAAGCTTTTCAAGGCTCGGAACTTCCAGATTGGGCCAAGTAGTCCACCCATCTTTGATTCCAAGTTTCAACCCTAGCATTTGAGTGTTTCACTCTTCTGCTGGGGTTTTTGTTTATTTATACAATAAAAAATCCGCCACATAGGCGGATTTTTTATCTATTTTAATTTCTAATTATTATTTTTCCAAAGCCTTCATCGAAAGCGAGAACTTTCCATTTTCGAATCTAATAATCTTTGCTTGGACAAAATCCCCTAATTTCACAACCTCGTCCACCTTTTTCACAAAACCTTTTTTCAATTCTGAAACATGGATCATGCCATCCTTATCATTATCAAATTCTAAAATCGCTCCAAATTCCAAAAGTTTCACGATTTTTCCAGAGACGATATCCCCCACGCTATAATCTTTCGTAATACTCGCGATTCTCTCTAGCGCTGCATTTCCGGCCACTTTATTTGGCGCCGTAATAAAGATCTGCCCATTTTGGCCGATATCAATATTGTAAGCCCCAGTATCCGCCACAATCGCATTAATCGTTTTGCCGCCAGAACCAACCACGAGCCCAATCTTATCTGGATCGATCATTGTCATCAAAATTACCGGCGCATACTTTGAAGTTTCTTCTCTTGGGGCTGGAATAACACTCTTAATAAAATCTAAAATCTGCAATCGAGCCACTTTCGCGGCGGCCATTGTGTCTGAAATCATTGGGAAAGTTAAACCATTAATTTTTGTATCAAGCTGCACGGCTGTGACGCCATCTGCCGTTCCCGCCACCTTGAAATCCATGTCGCCATAATGATCTTCCGCTCCTGCAATGTCGGTTAATACTTTATATTCCCCTTTCTCATTGCTCATTAAGCCCATCGCAATGCCCGCCACCGGTTTTCTAATCGGCACACCTGCATCCATCAAAGACAAAGTCGCTCCGCACACCGAAGCCATCGAGGAAGAACCGTTTGAAGACACGATTTCCGACACCACTCGCACCACATAAGGAAACACATCCTTACTTGGCATCATATTTTTCAAAGCCTTTTCTGCCAAAGCACCGTGGCCAATTTCTCTTCTGCCAGGGCCCCGCATTTTCCCAGTTTCGCCAGTTGCGTAAGGTGGAAAGTTGTAATGCAACATAAATCTCTTCGCTGGCGACATCTCTCCGTCCATCGCCTGTTCATCTTCTGGTGAACCTAAAGTTGTAATGGCTAAAGATTGAGTTGTCCCTCGAGCAAACAAAGCCGAGCCATGATTCCTTTCAAAAAGCCCCACTTGGCCGTAAAGTGGCCTAATTTCGGTCATTTTGCGCCCATCTTGCCTCTTTTCCTCACGAATCGCCTTTTCATGCACTACCCAATCGAGCATCATTTCTAGGGCAAACATCGCCTTAGGAATCTCCTCTTCTTTTCCTTCCGCTTTAAATAATTCCACCACTTCTTCCATTAAAGCTTTCATTTTCGTCTCACAAACCGCCTTATCCGCATTAAACAAAGCCCCTTCTAATTTTTCTGGAGTGGCTACCTTGCTCAAAACTGCTTCAATTTCTTTTTCTACGCCAAAGATTTTTAATTCTGCCTTTGGTTTACCAATTTCTTTTTGAATTTTTTCTTGAAATTCCACCAAAGCGTCAATTTCTTTTTGGGCTAACTTAAACCCAGCTAAAATATCCGCTTCCGAAGCCTCCACACCTTCCACCTCTATCATATTAATTTTTCCTTTAGGTCCTGAGGAAAAAGACATAAAATCAAAACCATGTTCCAAATCTGTTGGTTTAGGATTTACTAATAAACCTTGTTTTGTTAAACCAATATTTACTCCCGCTGCCGGTCCGTTAAATGGCACGTCAGAAATTGTAAATGCGAGCGAGGCCGCTGCGAGTGCTGTAAAAACGGGACTACAATCCGGGTCGATCGCAAGCGTCGTCACAATCAACTGAATCTCTCTTCGAATTCCTTGATTAAACAACGGGCGAATCGTGCGATCGATCATGCGGCCAGACAACACCGCGTCATCCGTCGCCTTCCCTTCCCTCTTCTGATACTTACCCCCTAAAATTCGGCCGTAAGCATAATTTTTCCCTTCGAAGTCCACGATGAGTGGTAAATAATCTCGATCCATATCTTCCTTCCCCATCACCACCGTCGCTAAAATTACCGTTTCACCATATCGAGCAATCACCGCCCCATTAGCTTGCAATGCCAAATCCGACACCTCAAAACTTAATTTTCTGCCGCCCACCTCCATCTCAAACGTTTTTTTATTGAAATCCATTTTGTTTTTTATTCCCAAGTATGTCATTCCTGCGAAGGCAGGAATCTAATAGCTATCTTACTATCAAATTCTTGTTTTCGTACGAATGACGATTTTAGGGATTTTTCCGGTTCGACCCGGTTTTTTATATATTTAAATTCGCTTCATTCTATCAGAAAAAAAGTGAGTTGTCATGCCTCCTTCTGTCATTGCGAGGAAGGAGCGGAGCGACTGACGTGGCAATCTCGAATAGAGGTAGTTGGTGCTAGTTGGAGATTGCCGCGGTCGGCTTTAGGGTCTCCCTCGCAATGACATGATGCTTAAATTTGACTTTAGACCAATAAAATGATATAACATTAAAGTTAGAAATTAAGGCTTTAATTAGCCAATTCCAGCACCTTCCAAATTTAGGGGGAGTAAGAAATGCTCAGTAAATCAGCGGCAAGAATCATTAGAGCTTGTAAAAGAGCTAAGAGACAAGGAATGACTATTCCACCGCGTGATAATTTTTTTGGTTTAGATTCCGGTGTCGTTGCTATTGGTCCCGGGGAGACTTATATTCTTGACGGCAAAATAATTTGTCCATTAGGAGCCGTTCTTCTGGGTCTTGAGAGAATATCTGATGATACGGCCTATGTTTTCAACGACGCTTGTCATGCCCTAAAGGTGACTGGTCAATGGGTTTTAGGTTTCTTGCAGGCTTCAGACAGAATTAGGGTTAACCTACCCCGAAAACCCAATAATCAATTCAGTCAACAATTCATTAGAGGTTTTAATGTCGGTCTCGAAGTTCTCGAGTGGGTTAATTCCCAACAAAAAGGAGCTTAGTCATGTCTAGTGTATTAGCCGAAAGAATCATTCAGTTTTGCACACAGGCAAAATCAGAAAAACACGTGATCATATACCACTGTCGTAGACTCGGGGAATTGTTGTGGGGTATCTATCAGGCTGGAGAAAATTTCATTCTTTGCGCCAATAGGTGCTGTTGTCCGCTAGGAGCTTTTCTTTTGTGCCAGACCGTTAGTCAGACTTCTACGGAAGACGAAGACGGCGCAACCCTGAAGCCTTGGTCGGAAAAATGCATTGATGTTCATAACTCACTTAAAGCCCAGGCTAAGAGTCTTTTAGGGGTTAACGATCTTTGGATCAGGGGTTTCTTTCAGGCAAACAATCATGGAATCTCAGGTTTTACCCCAGTCACCGATGATAACGAAGGTTCGTTTCAGAAAGGCTGGGAGGTTGGTCTCAAAGTTCTCGCTTGGGTTAACTCCCAACAGGAAGGAGTTGTGCCATGAGAAGCGCGTTAGCTCAAACAATTATTGAGGCTTGCCTTGAAGCTAAGGCTGCTGGTGCTGTAATTCCAAGTTGTGACAGGTTGGTAGATATTCCATGGGGAATTTTTTCTGCAAATAAAGCTTCAGCGGTATATGAGCTTAATGATGCTGTCTGCTGCCCGCTTGGGGCGACTCTCTTAGGAAGTAAAGCTGAAAATCCGGATAATTTTAGCGATGCCGCGGCAAGATTTCTAGAAGTCGATGATAGTACAATTAGCGGCATTTTAATGGCCTCTGAAGAGGGGTTCATGAGAGATGGTGCTTCAGCCTCCTTCCAAGAAGGCTGGGCAGTTGGCCTCGAAGTTCTTAAGTGGGTTAATTCCCAACAAAAAGGAGCGTAATCATGCCAAGCGAACTCGTAGAAAGAATTATCACAGCTTGCGAAGCAGCTGTAGAGCAAGGAGCAAAAATTCCTAAAGGTGAATGTCTTGGAGACTTAGCCTGGGGAGTTTTTTCAGAACAAGGCTTCTTCCGACCGAGTGGTGGAGCTTGCTGTCCCCTCGGAGCTGTTCTCTTGGGTAGAAGGAATATTCACGAATTACCAAATTACTTTATCGAAAATGTGGTAAGTGCCCTTAGTGTTACTGAAGACTGGGTGCGTGGATTTATTAGGGCCAACCCTAAAAAAGATAGTAGAGATAGGGATTTCTCAGCGTGGGATCAAGTGGATTTCCAAGCCGGCTGGTCAGTCGCCCTCGAAGTTCTCACTTGGGTCAACTCTCAAGCCGCATGAAAGGAGCTGAAAATGCCAAGCACGTTAGCAAAAATAATTATCCTTGCCTGTGAGAAGGCTAAAAGACAAGGTGTTAAAATTCCAAAACGTGTTAGTTTATCGGAAATTCCTTTAGGAGTTAGTCCTACTTCACCTAATAGTATTTATGAATTAGATGGCGAAGATGATTGTGAATGCTGTCCTCTAGGAGCCGTTCTTCTTAATTCAAAGCACTCAGTTGGATTAAGTTGTTTTGAAGAGGCTAGAAAAATTTTAGGCGTTGATTCTCGTGGTTGGATTTCTGGTTTTCTCTGGGCTTCTATTGGACCCAAACCAACCTCCATCTATTCGGAAGGATATTGGGCTGGCTGGTCAGTCGCCCTCGAAGTCCTTGAGTGGATTAATAACCAACCCGACTAATACAGTTAATAAAAGCAAACCGATCGCGTGCAGCGATCGGTTTTTTAATTTATTAAATTTTATCAAACAAAAAATCCGTTGTTAACGGATTTTTTGTTTTCTACAAATATTCTTCAGTATTATTTTCTTTCACTTCTTTAGTTTTACCGCCTCGCCTTGGCCTCCTTGCTCGAGCACCTAAAAGCGTTTTTGGTAAATCTTCTAAGTTGATAAATTTTTCAGCGGCTTCTTTTAGCTTGCCAGAAGTCGTGGTGTTAAACGCTGCCACTTCCACAATCTTGCCTAAGCCCCATTTTAAATATTCTACCAAAGGAATGAAGTCGCCATCTCCAGTTACAAGCACAATCACGTCAAACGAGTTGGCCATTCGGATCGCGTCTACCGCCATTCCCACATCCCAGTCCGCTTTTTTAGCGCCCCCGGGGAAAATTTGTAAATCTTTCATTCGCAGCTCTATCCCGCTGTTATTCAAAGCATCAAAAAAGGAAGCTTCGCCAATGGATGTATCGCTTTTTACCACATACCCCACCGCGCGCACGAGCCTGCGCTCGCCCACTACTTCCGTTACTAATTGTTTAAAATTAACTTTAGCTTGATAGAGGTTCTTGGCAGAGTGATATAGATTTTGAATATCTATAAACACCCCCACCCTTTGCTCTTTATGCATAAAGTTTTATAAACCTAATTCTTTAACTAATTTTTCGTACCTCTTTTCGTTGGTTGAAGCTAAATACTTCATGAGTCTACGTCTCTTTCCCACCATCAAAAGCAACCCTCTTCTTGAGTGATTGTCTTTCTTATGGGTCTTTAAGTGACCGGCCAACTCATTAATCTGCTTGGTTAAAATCCCCACCTGCACTTCCGTAGAGCCAGTGTCCTTGTCGTGTCTTTGGGTTTTACCAATCACCGTCTTTTTTTGTCTTAGTGTTAACATTTTTTTAATTTATATTTTTTATTTCTTTAATTTGAGAACGATTCTCTTATCCTGAGGTTTCACGAGCTCGATCGTGAACTGGTAATTCTTCCCTAATTCGAGCTGCTTCTTCATTTCTTCCACCGAGCCGAATTCCGACACGTGGATCAAACCTTGAATTTCTGGATCCAAGCCGATGAAGGCGCCGAATGGGTTAAACCTAGAGACCACTCCCGAAACCTCTCCCCCGACCTTGTACTTACTTTCAGCCTTATCCCAAGGATTTTCTTTCAAAGCTTTCAAGGACAAAGACACTCTGCCATCTTTAATTTCAATAATCTTCACTTTCACCACATCATCTACCTTCACAATCTCCTTCGGAGACTCGATCAAGCGGTGGTCTAATTCAGAAATGTGGATCAAGCCTTCGATTTCTGGATCGTTAGCAAATTTCACAAACGCTCCGAAGTCCGCCACGCCAGTAATAATACCGTCGATCGTGTCTCCTACCTTGTAATTACTTAACTTTTCTTTAAAGTTCTCATTCAAGTTCGCTTTTTCAGAAATAATTAACTTCTGAGTGCGAGAATTCACGTCGATAATCTTCACTTTCAAGGTTTGCTCCACCAATTTCTTCAATTCTTCTAAAATCTTCGTCTTATCCCCTTCATCCACCTGAGGATAATGTTCCGCTGAGAGTTGAGAAACTGGCAAGAAGGCCTGAATTCCTTCGATTTCCGTTACGAGTCCGCCGCCATTAGCCGCCTTAATGACTACTGAGACTAACTCACCCTTCTCTTTCAATTCTTTCAAAGCCTCCCAAGACTGTTGCTTGTGAGTTTCTTTCAATGAAAGTTCGGCGTAGCCATCTTTGTTTTCGATTTCGGTGACCCTGACTAAGAATGCATCTCCTGGCTTAGCTTCTTTAATAGAAGCCTGAGCGTTAATAAGCTCAACACCATAAACGATTCCAGTCCCGATGCGACCCATGTCGAAAAACGCGGCTTTATTTGTTTTTGTAATAAAATGAGCTTTGACTAGCTCGTCCTGCTTCAAAACGGCCACTGCCGCAGGATTATTTTTTAAAATCTGACCCAGCACAGAGCGGGATTTCTTAATTAAATTGCTTGCCATATAACTTGGTTAATAATATTTGCCTTTTTAAAAGGCTAATTCTTGGTTAGTAATCTACGGATTATACTTTATTTTTCCTATAAAATCAAGGG
>JAHFLM010000007.1:13403-17579 GCA_023244865.1 Candidatus Harrisonbacteria bacterium
AAGGGTTTCTGACTTAGCCCGGCTCGCTGTCATTCCTACGCCGTGCCCTCCGAAGCCTTGCACGAAGGATGGGGAGGCAGGAATCTTCTACGAATTAGCTTAATCGTCTTTGCAATTATACACTAAAAAAACAAAAAAGTCAAATATTTCCCTTTCAACTTGCCATTCAGCCTCGTTTTTTGTTAGTCTTGGCGTATGGTTATCACTTCTTCATCCGATTCCAGCATCAAGCTCCAAAGCGGCGAACTTTCCCTTAGTTTCGCCCCTAAAAATAGCGAAGGCTCCTCTCGCTCAAAATCTAATATTTTAATTAAAACCAGCGCTAAATTCGATTTACCCGAAGGTGCCGCCGATTTTTGCGTCTATGGCCCAGGAGAATATGAGGTTAAAGAAATCGAAATCGAAGGTTATGAGCCCTTTTCTTATGTCGTCCGCATGGAAGAAATGAGAATCGGCTACCTTTCTTCCGATGCGCTAATCGATAATTTAATGGGTTCCGAGATTTTAATCACCGAAGGCAACCCTGAATTTGCTAAAACTATCCGCCAAATCGAGCCTATGCTCGTCATCATCAAAGAAGGCGACGCCAAAGCCTTAGCTAAAGAACTCGGTGTCGAGCTAGAATCCACCGACAAAGTCTCCCTAAAGAAAAAAGATTTAAATAACTACCCCATCCTCAAGGTTTTCGCCTTGTCCTAGATTTTTCACCCTCCCCGCTTGTCATCCCATCCCCATTCGTCATTGGAGGTCAGCTTTATTTAATTTTTCAAACTGTCATTCAGAGTCCAATTCCGTTCGATTTCTTATTTTTATAAGAATCGATTCGGAATTGAGACGTGGAATCTATTCAATATATAAAAATTAATTATAAAACTCCCGCGGTTTATCTTGAGCTTAGTCGAAAGGCGATCTATTTTGTGAGATAATTAAATCAAATGAGCTTCTTCTCCGACCTAAAACATAAGCCAGATAAAGAAAAACACCGTTCCGCCCTCCTTTTCACTTTCGTCATCTCTCTTTTCATTCTTCTTTTTTGGTTCGCTCGCTTGAATGCCATCCTACCCACCACTTCTAACACTTCCGAAACTCCTGTCTATAACGCCTCCGTCACCAACGTCTTCGAAGCCGGCTTCCGCTCTCTTTCCGAAAAAGTTATTACCGGCTTAGCCAACAGCTACGTTTACTTTTCAGATAAAGTCAGAAAATAAAAAAACAACCTTTCGCCAATCGGCTAGGGTTGTTTTGGTTGTCCTCGGTGTGGTTTTTGCATCAAGCGATCGAACCACTAATCACTGTATCGACCACACTGAATAATCTTCCGGTGTAGTCTGTAGATAATATCCCGCGCTCTCTGAAATACCACTGTGTGTAACCAACCTTGTGATACATTTTGATTTCGAATTCTCCAGAAGAGAGGTTTTTCAGAATGAAATCCTCAGCTTCTTCGAGACTTTCTAACTCAAGCATTATCACGCCGTTACACTTGGCCGAGTAAGAAGCTTTTGGCTTCTTGTATTTCGGGGGTCCATGTTTCTCGAAGCTGGCACGCACTCTCTCGAATCTTTTGACTTCGGGATTGAATGTGTCATGAGGAAACATGTAATTCCTTCTGCGGTTTGGATAAGAAATGGCCATATTTTTCTCCCGGGGTTCTAGTTGAGCTCTATTCACCACACACCAGTGTAGTAAACATCATATTTAAGCGGGTTTTCACACCCTTCAAATTTCTACATATATTATACCACAAAAAAGCCTAAAAAGTCAATCTAGGCCAAAAAATGGCTTAAAATCTACATTTTTTAGTTAAAAAAACTCCCTTTTAGGAGTTTTAGTATTTTTTGCCTTAAGTGTTCACTTTTTGGTCTTTACTATATATCCACCAAATCACAATTGTAACTAAATATACGAGGACGAACGAAAGGGATAGCCAAAATAGTCCCATATCTTCGAAAATCCAGGCATACCACGTCCAGAAAGAAACTGCGGATATGAACGTGATAAGCATTGTCATCGATACCTTTCCTCTCGATTTGTTTTTCCATATCTGATAAGGCTGATCGATTGACATGATAACTCCGAGATAGCCAAAGAGTTGAAAAAATAGATTTCTCCAATCAGGAACTAAAACCATAATAACCATTCCAGTGACTAAAATCACAAAGAATAAAACATCTTTCCGTGAGATTTTGCTGTACTCAAATGCAATGATTCCAACAAGGATTGGAAGGCAGAAGGCTGCGCGCAGCATTCCTTGAATTAACAGGGTCGCGCTCCCCGTATTTAATCCTTGTAGAAAATATGCAAGAAACATAAACAGAAAGGTTAGTATCCATAGAATTGAGACTGAGCGGGCAGACCGGGAGCTCCAAATGAGACGCGCCTGCTTCCATTGTCCGTAAGCGCCAATAATCCCGAAGATCATTACACAGAATGAACTTAGTGTAGCCTGATTTAGGCCAAATTCCTGAGTTCTTCCCAAGGCACACCTCCTTTATTTGATTTAAATAACTGCGAAGATTAAACCACGAAAATACCTAAAAAGTCAATTTATTATTACCATCTATTTTCTTGCAACTAACCGCCAATCCTTAGCATACATTTTCATAGACTTCTCATCTTTTAGGGTATTAGCCACATTAATATACCAGCCAGTATTATTTAAAAAGGCATAGATTGGGTAGAAAATCCTAGTATCTAGTGGTGACGCCGGCACGAAAAACAAATGACTTAGGCTTCTGTCCGCCCGAAACAAATATTTTCGTATCTCCTGAAAACTAAGTAGGTTTTGCTCTATCTTCCCACCTAAAGCTCTAAAGGCTTCGATTAAAGAGATATCGCTAGTAGCTCGCATAATTTCCAAAGTCACATTCCCCACCGGCCTAGTTTCTATTCTATCTAAAAAAAGCTTACTAAAGTTTCCAGTTAAGTGGTCAATATGTAAATTTCCATCCCCTGTATAATCCTTCCGATTCCTATTTAAATTAAAATTCTCTCTAATGCTGAAATTTGCGATTGGGCAATTTACATCTAATTCTTTTTCCACTATCAATTTCAAAGCGTCCATAAAAATACCCTCCTTCGACACGTTGTAGCTTCAGCGAAAGCGGTTTGTCATTTTTTCTCAAAAAACTAAAAAGAACATACCATTTTCTATTTACTATTTACCAATTTCGATTATAATTTAGGCATAAATCATCATGAGGAAAGAAGAAAAGAAGCCAGAGGACGGTCACATTGAGCCGGTTGAGATCGTTAAAGAACTTGAAACGTCGTATTTAGATTACGCTATGTCCGTGATCGTTTCGCGCGCCTTACCAGACGTTCGCGATGGCTTAAAGCCAGTGCAGCGCCGTATTTTGTGGGGTATGTGGGACAGCGGTCTTTCTTCTACTTCTAAACTCAGAAAATCCGCCAACGTCGTTGGTTACGTAATGGGTAATTACCATCCTCATGGTGACCTTTCTATTTACGATGCCATGGCTCGTATGGTGCAGGATTTCTCGCTTCGCTATCCATTGATTCACGGTCAAGGTAACTGGGGTTCGATCGAGGGTGATAATCAGGCGGCCATGCGTTACACCGAGTGTAAGATGAGCAAAATCGCCGAGGAAATGTTAATTGACATCGAAAAAGAAACCGTCGATTGGCAGCCGAACTATGATTCTTCGCGCTTAGAGCCTAAAGTTTTACCAGCTAAGCTCCCAATGCTGCTTTTAAACGGCGCCGTGGGTATCGCGGTAGGTATGGCGACTAATATCCCACCTCATAACTTGACTGAGGTAGTAGACGCCGCTATTTGCTACATCAACGATCCAAAATCTACCGGTGAAGACCTTATGGAATATATCAAGGGCCCAGATTTTCCAACTGGCGGCATTATTTACGATAAAAAAGCGATCAAGGCCGCCTATATGGCTGGCCGTGGTGGCATCACTTGCCGCGCCGTCACCGACATTGCCGATGATCAGATTGTGATCACCGAGGTGCCTTATCAGGTCAATATCTCTGATTTACTTATTAAAATCGCCGGGCTAGTTACCGAAAAAAGAATCGAAGGTATTCGCGATATTCGCAACGAATCCGACAAAGATGGTTTGCGTATTGTGATCGAGCTCAAAAAAGACGCGGTTGGGCAAAAGGTTTTAAACCAGCTTTATAAATTTACCGACCTACAGA
>JAHFLM010000055.1 GCA_023244865.1 Candidatus Harrisonbacteria bacterium
ATTTTGCAAAGATAGCTTCATCTCCCCATTTGGCTTACAGATCAATCTTTCTTGCCCTAACACCGGCCATGATCCCAAGGAATTAATCGGTGAGTCTAGCGAAGTGCTCGCTGTTGTAAGAAGGCTTGGAGTGCCTGTGATGTTGAAATACAGCATTGCTTCAGCGCCAATCCGAGCGGTTTTAGAGCTTGATAAGAATCCTGACTGTGACGCCATTTGCGTATCCAATACTCTGCCTTTTGGTTGGCAAGATATAGATTGGCAGGGAGTTTGGGGCACTAAGGTGTCTCCTCTCGCTAAATTAGGCGGTGGTGGCTTATCTGGTAAAAGTTTGAGACCTTTGGTATGTAAGTGGATTAGTCATTTGCGTGATGCTGGATTTACTAAGCCGATTAACGGTGGTGGGGGTATTCTTTGCCTAGAAGATGTGCAAAGCTATTGCAACGCAGGCGCCTCTTCAATTTCTCTAGGCTCAGTCGCAATTCTACGCCCATGGAGAGTTGAAGGGCTAATAGATTATGCAAGTGATCTAAGCTGGAAGTAGATCGAACATATTTCAAAACCAGTCACTATGAGTGACTGGTTTTTTATTTAGTAAAACTTGTTATAGGCGCTAAATTAATCATGAGAAGTAAGGTATGCTAGTGCCATCCACTAGCTCTAGCAGATTGACATATCGCATCAATTAATTCATTTTAATATAGATTTGAGCTTAATGCTCTTATTTGGCACCTTCACAAAGAATCGAGGTTGGCATGTTTGGCAAAAGCTTTAAAAAAGTCTTATTTGTTGGGACTGGCGGGGGTAATGATGTTTTTTCTACTACGCTTGCGATGTCTGCGCTTTGGCAAACTGGTTGGCGGTGGCAGGAGTGTGCGCTCGCGGGCGTGCTAAGCCCGTTTCATCGGCATTCTACGGTCTATCACGATATTGAAGGCCTAAGTGTTGTTAATAAAGACAGCAAAAGATTTCTGCTTCGCTATGACAATCAGAAAGAGATCGGCTTCGTTGATGCGCGGGTGAGTGAGATGGCTAGTAAAAGGCCTATTTTCTACATGAAGGGCGTTTATGGCCTTTCAATTGCCCGTGGCACAGCCGGCCTCACGGAAACTTTCAAAGAATTATCTAATATCTTTGATCTTATCGTGCTCGTTGATATTGGGGGTGATATTTTCTACTCCGGACCAAGGGATGTGCATGTGCTTAGTCCAATGTTCGATGCAATAGTGTTAAGGGCGGTCGTTAATTCGGGAGTGCCTAGTATTTTATTTGAAGCTGGCCCGGGTACCGACGGCGAGCTCGAGCCGGAGGCTTTAACCGAATCATTCACTGCTAGCGGAGCTCGAATGTTTTCGCTCCACAGTAATATCGATTGGTGGAGCGACTTATACGACCACTGGATCAAGCCTGTTCGGCCTGGCCGCACCGTCCCCACAACCATCGCAGCCTTCAAATCTCAAGAGCTAGAATTAACCCTGCAATATCAAGCGCGAGCTCATTTAGGCTCGATTCGTCGCTACGTTTATCACACTCAGCGAATCGTCACCGATCTTTGTCGAAAATTCTTTCTCGTTGAACCCAAACTAATTCAAAATCCCTTTGCTCTGAATTGTGACAGTCCTTACGATTGGTTTGTGAAGACTCAGGTGAGTCAGCAGCGTACCAACAATGAAGCTAATCTTGAGTATTTACCAGTCCACAGCGGGCATGGCAGGCTCTGGCAGTTTCTTACACCGTCACCGCTTTTCAATGATTCAGAGCGTCTATTTATGATGGAGCACGTACTTCATAATCAATTGGAGTATCAAGTTTGCGATGGTTATTGGCTATTTGAGTCCGATTGGAAGCTTCTCAGCGATAAATGGCAAGAATTTTTCCAAGTATCCGAAAGAAACTCCTTAATTGAACTTATTCAAAATCGATAGCTTATTAAAAGCGCACCCCTCTCACGGGCTGCGCTTTTTTATTTTAATTATTACTAACCGTAATAATTTAGTAATTTCAACGGCTTTATCTCAAAGACCTTGTTTAACTGGTGTTAAATTAGGTGTTAAGCCCTTTGTCAATTTTGCTAAGGATTAGGCTCATGAAAAGTTTTTTTGGCCGTCGTCGACGTGTTGGTTCTAGTGTTTTTGCTGGGTATGCGATGATTGAGCAATTGGAAGAGCGGATCACGCCTTCTGCCGCTCCCATCGTGGATTCAGCTCTCAGTGAGTTTGGCGTTACGGACAGTGAAGTGGAGACGATAGTGAAGCAGAAAGGGAAAGTCGTTGTCGACGTGTCTGCGGATGCGGCGTACAAGACGGACATGAGTTCGTTGACTGGCTTCGTTGATGTTTCTGCAAGTGCATCCGTTACCGGTAGCGTCGTCGGGCAGGTCACGATGATTAAGGCGACATCGTTCGTCACCGTTGCCGATGCCACGGAACTCACTATGAGCGCGTACGTGAATCAGGCGCAAGCGAGCATCATGGTGAGTGTGCTTGGCGTGTACGACCTGACTGTCGAAGTTTCTTCGGGTGTCACTACGTTTGAGACCGAAAGCATGTCGGGCGGGATCGTCGACATCGCATCTTCGGGGTCCGTCCATTTGGTAGGCCGTGGATCGTTGGTTCTCAATATTTCCGCAATCGGCGTATCTGAAGGCGCGCATTGGAGCAATCGATCTACCGGTACCTATCATGAGAACCACGCCTCTTTGAATTTTTGGTTTGATGCGGCGCAGGTCAAATATTCGGCTTCAGGATTCGCCGACGTAATTCAGGGGCCTCTGGAGAGTGATGGGAAGGATGGAATGAGTTCCCAAATCGAAATTACTGCCGGAAGCGGCAAGGGGTCGGTGTGGGCATCATTAGGTTCTTCGAATTCAGGCGTGATTAACGGCGATTTCTCTGCGTATCGGGAAACGGTCTCCAGCTATGTCAGCGCCGGTTCTTCGGGGCTCATGAAGAGTGTTGGTACTGCGGAGTCTTCGACTCACTTTGGGCAGTCGAGCGACCATCATTCCAAGCCAATCAATTGGAAGCCGTCACTGAAACTTTCCCAGACCACGTACGTCACTTCGAAGGTTGATTTAGGAATCATGAAGAGGGGGGCACCCGAAATCAGCGATCAGATGTTTCAGAAAGCCTACAATGTCGAGCGCGCTCTGCTGACCTAATTTAGTTCGTGTTTTGTTAATCCCCCATGCGGGGGATTTTTTTATTTAAATATTTTTACTATTATGTAACACTAAAAACGATGGGATAATATCGGGCCGTGTTTTATTTAAGTTATAAAAAGCCCCCGAGCGCGCTCGGGAGCTTTGAGAGATTAGGCTACTTAACTTGTTGCTCTCTCGGTATATTTTCCCAACTCCTCTCTTAGGACTCGTTGAGCTGTTTCATATCCTGGGCAAAAACCAGCTATCTGACCCTCTGAATTCATGATGTTACCAGACCAAGCATCCAAAGTAATGGTGAAGCTGGAACTTCCCGCAGAGCAGACAATCTCCAAACTCCATAACTCATCTTCATCAACCACTACGGTTTCAATAGCGATGCCCCACTGACCAAATTCCCATCGAAGTGTTTCGTCGAGGACATTTTGTTTAATCTCCTCAACGGCTTCTTCTCGCCTCTTCCGCTTTTTAGACTGGAGGGCCTTAATTGGCGAGTCGCCGCCGACCTCGATTCGTTCGATGCCACGATCCGCGAGCTTCAAAAAGTCTTCATGTGCCCACAAAGGTGGAGCGAAGTACATTGTCAGCTTGCGATTAGTTCGATCCCAATCTTGGCTAGACACTATTGCTAGAGCTAGGATACCACTCTCAAATCTAACCAAGTCTTGAGTAGAGAGATTAATGAGGGTGGACAGCATTCTAAAGCCATCCGCTCCAATCGCAAACGTCACAATCAGGGGTTGTAAGGTGCAACAGCGCCGACTCATTGTTTCTAGGGTTGCTCTTTGCATGAACGGTCTCCTTTTGAGAAGTGGATGAGGTAGGTAATTTTACTGAGGCGCACGCCCCAGTTATTTTTTCAAGCAGGTTACTTTCATTATTATATCATGATTTATACAATTTTGTCAAATAACCTTATAAAGGCCGACTCGTCATGCCCGCATCTTCTTTTTCTATACCTAGCTCTACATCTTCTTTAATCTCAGCGATATCTATTTTTTCAAGCATTTTATCTAGTTCTTTATCTACTTTGGCTAGTCCTAGCTTTAGATTTAATTCTTCAAACATCGCGAGAATCTTTGTGATTTCGTGTTCCGCTCGGACATTCACTTC
>JAHFLM010000056.1 GCA_023244865.1 Candidatus Harrisonbacteria bacterium
ATTTAAGATTTTTCATCTCCCCCTCCTTTACTTTCTGTAAGACTCTACTAGTCGAGCCAATTCTTCGATTGAAATAGCGGTGCCAATTCCTCTTGGAGAACCAATTACCATATCTCCCCCACCCCATTCTCCTAATCTATCCGGATTAATTCCTTCTAGGTGATTTAGTACCGGCGTTAAAGCAAGTAAATCAATATTTACAAACGGCGATTTTTTAATAATCGTCACCACGTTATTGCCGTTTTTCGCCGGTCGTACAGCTAAATAAAGATCAATCCCATCTTCAAATATCCTATAGCGGCACTGAGCACCAATTTCTTTAATCACCGCAACTTTTGAAGTCTTAGAAAGCACTTCATAATCAATCTTCAATCTCGCTTTCTTGGCCCTACCCACGAGATATTTTTCAATCCGGGACCCCACACCATCCACCACTCCTAAATATTGTTCAGAATCACCGAATTCCAATCCTCCCAAACTTCTAAAACTCCTGTAAGGCTCAAATATCCAGCAGATTTCAAGAAATGAGGAGTCCTTACATTTCACAGGATAGGATCCACAGGTCGCATCCAGTTTATCTTCATAATCCACCAATTTATTCAGTAGTGGATTATAAAGCTGTTCAGCTTGCCAGATCTTACTAAAGATATGGCAGGTTAAACAAACATCTTCATCGCAGTCATCAGCACAAACCTTGAATTCATGGTGTAAGTGAATCCCTAAACCCATTCTCGCTACCATTAAGGCTTGGGCGCAGGTTGCTCTCGTTCCTAGTCTGGAGCAACCGTCATGATGGTTTAAGTTGAATAATCTGTCTTGGATGTCGTATCGAGGCGGCTCATTCACATACCCATCAATCGCAATCGCGTTATGCTTAAATCTCTTCTTAAAATCATCAAAACTCATTACCTTTCCAGGTTCCATTATCAGATTCATTATCTGTTTTCCTTCCTCGGTACGCCATAACTTCCAGCGTTGGCGACTTTCATTGTTAAGGACCAAAAACTAACCGGCTAAATTATGCGATAAAATAGGTAAAATAGCAAACAAAAAACCGCCGAAGCGGTATTTTGAGCAGCTTTCTAATCTGCTCGGGTGTGGGTTAGCGTCTGGCTGTAGTTGGATCGTTTCGCCAGTCAACCACTTCAAGCGGGTCGAGGTCTGGCGGCGGGTCAACTACCGTACCATCCAGCATCAAAAAGCCAGCTTCGATCAGCGCCATTCTGACCTTGGCTATGACCGGTCGACCAGAATCTGGGATGAGATTCAGCTGCTTCCCGCAGCTCCTGCATTTTCCCAGTTGCCTCAGAAGCGCTAAGGCAATTCCCTGGCGGGTCTGCTTGTGTGGGCGGTTTCTGTAGTTGCATCCGCCACAAATCACGTGAAAACCTTTCCAAACTAGCATGACTCCATCCCCCAAAAAAATGTAGTAAATCTTATTTTATACCCCAGTATAGAAAAGATTCACTTTTGTATTGTTCTACCTTAATTATACCATAAAAAAGCCTAAAAAGTCAAACAAGCCTAGAAAGGGCTTAAAATATACAAAATTAAGTGCCTGCACTGCATAGTTTTAACGAAGCAGTGGACGCTGGAGGTCTCGAACCTCCGACCCCTTCGGTGTAAACGAAGTGCTCTACCGCTGAGCTAAGCGTCCTATTTATAAGCTTATTTTTAACACGTTTCAAAGAATCTTCCAAGATAGGTATTCCCCTACTTTAAAAAAACTGCTAAATTAACTCATAAATACTGTTTAATTGGGCCTGTAGCTTAGTGGCTAAAGCATCGAGCTTATACCTCGACGATCGATGGTTCGAGTCCATCCAGGCCCACTCTTACCCCCACCCTATCACCCTCAAAATTGATTCGTGAGGTACTTTTGGAACATGACGGAGGAAAAATTGCATGGTTTCGTGTTGTTCGTTCTCAATTAGAACAATACGAAAATTTTTCCGAGTCCGAAGAACAAAAAGACTGCTGGTGTTTTTGATTCTGTTTCTAAAAGTACCTCACAAATCAATCCCTCCACAACTTATGCACAGCTATCCACTTTTCCTCTATTTGACTTGTGTTATACTATCTTTGTGGTGGTTAATCTACTACATATTTGCACATTGATAACATAAAGCGTGGAGGATATTTCATGACACAGACATCCGAAACCTTACTTAAACCAAGAGAGAAGTTTAGTTTTATTCGAAGAGATTTGGGATTGGTTGCACATGTTGCCGAAGACGAACGACGTATCTGGATTCAACTACTTGGCTCTGAATCCGAAAGACAAGAGTTCAAGCTCGAATCTTTAGGATTCATCCAAGTTCCAGGACATGAGGAATGTTACGTCCGTTACAATTCCCAATTAAACCAGTATGCTGAAAATTTCAGTTACGATCAGCTCGTTGGAGCTCGCAAGTTAGATAACGATAAAGTTTTAGTAAGTTTAGGTCTATAAAGATTTCATGTCTTAAGACTCCAGTTAAAGCACTTACAGTGCTACTCATACAAGGCTCCCCTTTCAAGGTGGAGTCTTTTTTTATTAATGTCATCCAGAGCCCAATTCCGTTTGATTCCCCAAAGAATCAATTCGGAATTGAGGCGTGGAATCTATTCAATATTAAAAAGAAAATCATCCTGCGTATCTTTACGCGAAGCAGGATCTCAATAATAAAAAAACTCCTTTCAGAGTTTTGTTTTTAGCTTAAGTAATTATTCATTATTAGTCAGTAATTATCCCCTCTATCTCCACATAGGCATTAAACTTATCAAATACTATTTGGGCATCAAGGCTGCTATTACCCACATTAATAAATCCCCTCTCTAGCGAGAAGATTGATACATATAAGTATCTATCTGGATCAGCACTATCAAATAATTCCGAGTCAGGAAGTGATCTTTCACATTCGGTGAGTCTGAATAAGAATTCTTCTCTCGCCCACCTAGCTTCCATTTCTTTGCCGTGCTCAATATAAAGCTCACTAGAGAGGTCGTATTTAGCTCTCTCCCTTTCAACCGCCTCTTCTAATTTGGCGTTATTATCGTTAGTTAGGTAGTCATAGACCAGAGCTTTTCTTATGACGTTGGCTACCATCGTTTTCGCTTCCCAAATATTATTAGCAAATAAAATTTGCGTTCTTCTTACTATTTGTCCACCAATAAGATAATTTGGAGCTGCGCACAAAAAAGAATAAAGTTTTAAACCAGGCTTCGAATCGATTTCTAATTGTGGCTCGTTTAGTCCGGTTTCAAAATCGATTTTAATTTCAGGACAATGAGGATCAACGTGATAAGCGCGAGTCCTAACGATTGGCATCTGAAACCTCCTTTGGAATTTCTTGCTGATTTAGATTTACTTTACTTGGTAGACTAATTATCCAACATGCAATAATCATCCATATTAAGACTATTAATTTTAACCATTTAACATGAGGCTCGTCGTCTTCATTGTAAGGAATAATTCCCGGAATCACGTTAACCCTCCTTTCGGTTTTTTTATCTAAAAATTAACAAAGCTAATATCGAAACAACACTGATCATAATAACGAAAAGGATAACATCAATTATGAATGCCCAGGGGTTGAATATTCCCCTCTCTAAATCCCATTCGATTCCCTCTATTAATTTACCCCACTTTTTTTCTTTAATAAGATCCCAGTCCATTCGAAATAGTAATTCTTCCCAAGGGGTCACGATACCCTCCTTAATTGGTTAAAATTTTCTAAATTTAAGATTAAAAAAGCTTTCAATAATATAAACCATAATTTAATAATAGTCAATTAAACAAAAAGCTCCCATGTGGGAGCTTAGACTTTTCGCCGTCGTTTAATTTTCTTGAGTGATCACCTCTTCGCCATGGCGATGTGGGAATCCCTCGGGAAAAAGTTTCCCAAGAGTAACAATCGAAATCAAGATTACGGCCATAGTCCAAAGGAAAATTTTGTCGAACCGTGTAAAAACGATATCATCCCGACCAGTTATAAAATCTTTTCCCATGATCCCCTCTCAATGTTTTTTGGGAGACTTTTTTGAGCCGAAGTGACTCATTTGTTCTATTTATAATTATACACTATTAAGTTAACTTTGTCAAATAAATAATTCGATGTGTTAGTCGGTTTAAAATTTCGACGATGTGCAGACGTCTACACACATATGCTAATTTCGACGATGTGCAGACGTCTACACACATATGCTAATTTCGACGATGTGCAGACGTCTACACACA
>JAHFLM010000008.1 GCA_023244865.1 Candidatus Harrisonbacteria bacterium
TTGCCATGCTGGTGCGTGGTAAATAATTGAAACTCAAACTTGGGGGTGAATCATGACAGTGATTATTTATGGACAAAACAGTCCTTTGAATGGGATTGTTAGTAAGCCCTTTGAGAGCGTTTCCGATGCTGAAGCGAGCTTACGTGAAACTTTCTACGAAAAATCGTCTGAGCCTCGCGGAGGTCTTTGGCTACACAAAGCCCCGCACCAGGTTGATCCAGAAAAGGTTCATGCCAGAATCTATACGCTTTCAGTCGTTGAGTAGTGACGAAGAAAGAAAGTTAAACCCAACCCCCGGAGTAATCCGGGGGTTTTTGTTTGCTTGTATTTTTTGGTTATCATTGAATAAAAGCCATTTTTGTTTTATTTTATAGACAATGAATGGTGATTTGCCACTTTTTAATTTGCCGGAGATTGAACGTGAAATTTTGAAGTTTTGGAAGGAGAAAAAAGTTTTTAAGGAGGGGATGAAGCGGTCGGAAAAGAAGGCGAAAAAGAATTTTGTGTTATTTGAGGGGCCACCGACGGCGAATGGGCATCCGGGGTTGCACCATGTTTTGGCGCGGGTTTATAAGGATGTGATTTTGCGTTATCTCACTATGAAAGGCGAGTATGTGTTGCGTCGAGCGGGTTGGGACACGCAGGGGTTACCGGTTGAGATTCAGGTGGAGAAAGAATTGGGTTTGAAGGATAAAAATGACATTGAGACCTATGGTGTGGCTGCTTTTAATCAGAAGGCGAAGGATTCAGTGTGGCAGTTTAAAGGGGAGTGGGAGAATTTAACCGAGCGCATTGGTTATTGGTTGGATTTTGAAAATGACTACGTAACTTATCGGAACGATTATTTGGAAAGTATTTGGTGGATTTTGGGGCAGGCACATGGGAAGAAATTAATTAAAAAATCTTATAGAATTGCGCCATGGTGCACGAGGTGTGGGACGACTTTGTCATCTCATGAAATGGGGCAGCCGGGGGTTTATAAATTGAAGAGGGATCCGAGTTTGTATGTGAAGTTTAAATTAGTAGATAAAGAAAGCGAATTTCTTTTAGTTTGGACGACGACGCCTTGGACTTTGCCGGCGAATATGGCGGTGGCGGTGAATCCGAAGTTGCAATATAAAAAATACAAGGTAGAAGTGGATGGGAAGGTAGAATATTTATGGAGTGCGAGAGAGTTGCCTAATAATGTTGCTGGAGAGGTGGTCGAGGAAAAAATAGGGAAGGAGCTCGTTGATTTAAAATACGAACCTTTGTATTGGAATAATAGTGAATGTAAGGTTTATGCTGCTGATTTTGTGTCAGACCAGGACGGTACTGGGTTGGTGCATGTGGCGCCGGCTTTTGGTGAGGACGATTTCGAATTACTTAAGGATGATACTCATGGTTCTCTTAGGGTTTTTCAGACTGTGGATGATAAGGGAATTTTAGTGGCGGAAGTGCCGGGGAAGGGGAAGTATGTGAAGCAGGCGGATAAAGAGATTTTGGAGGATTTGAAAAATCGAGGGTTGGTGTTTTATCAAACGGAAATTGAGCATGAATATCCCCATTGTTGGCGGTGCGGGTCTTTGATTCTTTATATGGCGCGCACTTCTTGGTTTATTTTGATGAGTAAGTTACGCAAAGAATTGGTGGCTGAAAACAAAAAGATTAATTGGGTGCCGGAGTATGTAAAAGAAGGGCGGTTTGGGAATTGGATTGCGGAGGCGAAGGATTGGGCGATTTCGAGGAATCGTTATTGGGGGACACCGCTCCCAATTTGGGAGTGTGAGAATTTGAAGTGTAAGGATTTTACGGTGGTCGAGAGTTTAGAGGATTTGAATAAGAGGGCTTTTAATAAAAATAAGTTTTGGGTGATGAGGCATGGAGAGGCGGATCATATTTTGAATCATTGTTTGGCGGGAGATTTGGGGAATGATTGGTCTAATTTAACTTCGAAGGGTGAAAGCCAAGTGGAGGCGAAGATTGAGAAGTTGAAAAAACTTGGGATTACTAAAATTTATAGCTCGCCTTTTAAGAGAACGATGCAGACGGCTGGAATTGTGGCGGCTGCTTTGGGATTGGAGATTTTAGTGGACGATCGATTGAAGGAAACTGCTTCAGGAGTGTTTGATGGTGGGGATTATAAAAAGAGGCGGGATTTTTTAGTGAGTTTGGGGGGTGACATGATGGCGGCGAAGCCTGAAAAAGGGGAGAGTTTTTACGATGTGAGAGGGAGAGTGATTAGAGGTTTTGAAGAGATCAACGCTGAAAATCAAAACGAGAAGATTTTGGTAGTGTCTCACGGGGACCCAATTTGGATGGTTTCTTCGGGGATTAAGGCGATTAGCAATGAGGAGATTTTGTTAAATAAGCATTTACCTCAGGGTAAAAATTTGGAGGTGGGGGAGTTTAAGGAGTTGGAATTCAATAATTGGCCGTTTAATGACAGGGGAGAGCTCGATTTGCATAAGCCTTTTGTGGATAACTTGTGTATAAAGTGTGGAAAGTGTGGGGATAAGATGTGGAGAATTCCGGAGGTGTGTGATGTTTGGCTTGATTCGGGGGCGATGCCTTATGCGGCTTGGCATTATCCGTTTGAGAATAAAGCTGTGGTGGATGGGGGGAAGAATGATACCCTCCTTCGCCAAAAAGGCTTCGGCGTGCCGAGGCAATTTCCGGCGGATTATATTTGTGAGGCGATGGATCAGACGCGTGGGTGGTATTACACCTTGCTGGCTTTGGGCGTGATTTTGGGGAAGGGGAGGCCGTTTAAAAATGTGGTGACCCTTGGGCATATTTTGGATAAGAACGGTTTGAAGATGAGTAAGTCGAAGGGGAATGTGGTGGAGCCATTTGGGGTGTGCGATAAGGAGGGGGCGGATGCTTTACGTTGGTATTTGTTTACTTTGAATCAGCCTGGAGATACGAAGCGGTTTGATGAAAGTGATTTAGTGAAAAGTAACCGCAGATTTTTGGCGTTGATTTATAACTCCTTTAGTTTTTTGAAAACTTATGGAGATTTGAAGGTGGATTTTAAGTTGAAACCGAAACATGTGATGGATCGGTGGATTTTGGCACGACTAAATGAGGCGATGCTCGTGAGTCAAAATTATTTAGAGAGTTATAAGATTGTGGAAGCGGCGCTTGAACTAGAAAAGTTTGTGGATGATTTAAGTCGTTGGTATATTCGGTCTTCTCGGAAGAGGGCGGAGGCTTGGCCGGTGTTATGTTTGGTGTTATTTGAATTAAATAAAATGATCGCGCCTTTTACGCCTTTCTTTGCGGAGATGCTTTATCAGGTGTGGCGAGATAAGAATAAAAAATTGGAGTTGTCGGTGCATTGGGAAAAGGCGAGTGAGCCGAATAAGAAGTTAATTGATAAAAAGTTATTAAAGGAGATGGAGGAGGTGAGGCGGTTAGTATCACTTGCCTTGGCTTTACGGGCAGAGTCTGGGATTAAAGTGAAGCAACCTTTGTTGGAGTTAAAAATTAAGACTAAAGTGGTTTTAAGTAAGGAAATTTTAGCGGTTTTAGCGAGTGAGGTGAATGTGAAGAGAGTGGTACTCGATAAAAAAATAAAGGAAGAAGTAGCACTAGACTTAACTATTACTGAGGAATTGAGGCTCGAGGGGATGACGAGAGAGCTTTTACGAGCGGTGGCGGAATTGCGGGCCGAGGCGAATTTGAAACCGAAGGATAAAATTACTTTGGTTTTAGAGGCTTGGTCTGAATTTGAGAAATTGATTTTGAAAAATAAGGAGTTTGCTTCGGCGGTAAATGCTAAGGTTTTAATTCAGAAAGTAGAGAGGGTGAAGTTGGAAAGTAGGTTGGATTTCGGGGTAGATCAGCGAATAATTTTTGGGATTAGGTAATTTTTCTTGGTATAATTGGGTTATAAAATAAAAAAGTATTTATGAGATTATTTAACAAAAGAGGAGAACTCTTGTTTTTAAGTATTTTTTTATTTGTGCTTTTAGGTTGTGGATCGTTTATTTTGTTTAGTGATAATTTGAGTTTTGGTAAGGCTGGCTTGGTTATGGAAGTTGAGAAGTATGATCCTGAATTGTTTGATTTACCTAGTGGAGCTATTGAAGTAGTAGAAAAAAGAACAGAAAAAACAGCGACTTTTGAGGTTGCTCCGGGTAAGTTTGCGGCGGTATCGATTGGGAGTCCGGTATTAAGTAATTCTATCAATAAGAAGGTTTGCGAGAGTGAGGTTTTTTTATTTTGTTTTGCGGAAGCATTCTGGGAGGAGGTTTTTTATTCGGTTTTAGCTGATTCGAGCGGGCCTAATAGTCCTAGTAATGCTTATGATGATTATATGGGGATGAATACTCCTTGGACTAATGCTTCCAATGTAACCGCAAATGATAATAGTAGGGCTACGGTTGATTTGGAGGTTGATGGCGTGAGTAATCTTTTGTTTGCAACTGATTTTGGCTTTTCAATTACTGAAGGATCGACTATTGATGGGATTGAGGTTCAGGTAGAGCAATCTTCGGTTTCGGGCGATATTAACGGTGATACAGCATATATGGTTAAAGGTGGCATGATTGATTACGGCTCTGATCATGGGAGTCTTGCCGGTTGGAATATAAGTGAAGATTATGTTGACTATGGTGGTGATGATGATACTTGGAATAGTACGACTTTGAGTGAGGTTAACGATGGTTATAACTTTGGTTTTGCGATTAACGCTGGTTGTAATCCTGGACTTACATGTAATGAGGCTGATACTGCACGAATAGATCATATTCGCATGAAGGTTTATTACACCGCTGGAGACACGACGGCGCCAACGGTGACAAATGTGACTTCTAGCACTTCTAACGGCACTAAAAAAATAGGCGATACTATTTCAATTCAAATTACTTTTTCTGAGGTGGTTTATGTTTCTGGTACGCCACAATTAATTTTAGAAAATAATAATGGCGGTGGTTATGCAAATTATGTTTCTGGTACTACTACCAACACTCTTACTTTTACTTATACGGTGGTTGAGGGGGATTCGAGCGGGGATTTAGATTATCAAAGTACGAGTTCTTTAGATACGATGTCGTCTACCATTGCTGACGCGGCTTCGAATAGCGCTGATAATACATTGCCCTCACCTGGAGCGGCAGGATCTTTGGGGGCGAATAAGGCTTTGGTGATTGATGGTATTTCCCCGACTATTACAACGATTACTTCTTCAACTTGTTCGGGTACCTGTTATAAGAAGGCGGGTGATACGGTTTCAATTCAGGTAGTTTTTAGTGAGTCAGTAACTGTAACTGGGACGCCGAGATTAACCTTAGAAACTGGTGGGACAGATGCTTTAGTTAATTATGCATCTGGCTCTGGATCGTCAACTCTGACTTTTACTTATACCGTGGGGTCTGGGGAAACCTCCCTTGATTTAAATGTAAATTCTTTAGGTTTAAATGGGGGTACGATTCGAGATGCGGCAACTAATAATGCTTCTTTAGCTATGCCAGACATGAATAATTTAGCTGATACTGAGGATATTGTAATTGATACTGCGGCTGGGACTGTGACTAATGTTACCGATTCGTTTGATGGGGATGGTACATATAAAACTAGCGACACTCTTAGTATTGATGTGGTTTTTTCTGAGGATGTAAACGTGACTGGGACGCCTAGAATAACCTTAGAAACTGGAGCATCGGACGCGGTGGTGAATTATTCTTATGGTTCTGGTAGTAATACTCTAACTTTTTCATATACCGTGTCTTCTGGCCATAACTCCGCTGACTTAGACTATGTAAATACCACCTCTTTAGCCTTAAATAGCGGGACTATTAAGGATTTGGCTGGTAATAATATGACTTTAACTTTAGCAACACCGGGAGCGGCTGGATCATTAGGGGCGAACAAAGCCTTGGTCATAGACACTACGGCGCCAACAATAACCAATGTAACTTCCAGTACTTCAAATGGAAACAGAACTACGGGGCAGACCGTTTCGATTCAGGTGGTGTTTTCTGAGGCGGTAGCAGTGGAAGACGTTCCTAAATTACAGTTGGAAACTGGGACAACCGATCAGATTATTAATTATGTTTCTGGAAGCGGGACAAATACCTTAACTTTTACTTATACGGTGCAATCTGGAGATAGTTCAACTGACTTGGACTATAAGGCGACCGATTCTTTAACCTTACCTTATAACGAAGAAACTTTTATGTACCCGACTATTAAGGATAATGTGACTTATTATACTGATAGTAGTTTTCATTACGATGCTGTTTTGACATTAGCTAGTCCGGGAGCCGCGGGTTCTTTGGGAGCAAATAAAGCAATTACCATTAACCAAGCTTCACAATCTTTAACTTTTAGTATTTCTGATAATACGATTGGGTTTGGTACCTTGTCTATTTCTGCGGCCAGATTTGCGACAGGTGATGCCGTCGGCTCTGCTTCTGAGGTGGAGGCGCATACTTTGTCTGCTGCAGCTAATGCTACTTCTTATGTGATTACTTTAAAGGGAGCTACATTAACTCATGGTAGTAACGGTTCTTATACTATTACTGCTATTGGTGGGACTAACACAGCTTCTTCAACTGGGACTGAGCAGTTTGGCCTTAGATTGGCGGTTAATAGTGGTAATGGGACTGCTACTTCCCCTTATGCGGCTTCCGGATTTGCTTATGCTGGCAATGCCAGCACGGCAAGCCAAGTGGTTTCGGGGACTGGCGATAGTTCAACGACGGTTTATTCGGTGAGATATATTTCGAATATAAGTAATACGACGGAAGCAGGGAGCTATAGTACGGTGTTAAATTATGTGGCGACGGCGACTTTTTAGAAAGTTAAAGTTTTTTATAAACGGAAGGTGTGCATAACTTGTTTTTTGTAAAAAAAATAATTGTAGTATAATTAAAATAATTCATATGAAAAAAGGGAAGATAATTAGTTCGTTATTGATAGTGGCCTTAATGGCTTTATTTATGGGGTCGTCTATTAACGTGGTTCAGGCCGCCGCAATTACTAGCGCGTCTGACACAATGTCTTCTTCAAAGATTAGTACGGCATCAAGCCATATTATTAAGTTTACAACGCCAACTGGGGCTAACGAGAGCACTGATACGATTATTATTACTTTTCCTTCGGATTTTAATTTCACGAGTAAGGCGATTAACACTGTAACTTTTACTCATGGAGCAACAACTGGAGCGGAAACCACTGAAACTTTAGCGGCGAGTCCAGATGGTTCTAATTGGGGGGCGGTGTTTTCTGGGACCCAACTTAGAGTGCTTACTTTAACTGCGCCAACCGACGGCACTGGTGCGGCGGCGATTGCAGCGAGCGATAAGATTATTCTTACTTATGATAGTAGTAATTCCACTAATGGCTCCTCGGCTACTTCTTATGCGATTGCTGTTTCTGGGACGTTTGGGGATTCGGGAAATATTACGGTGACTTTATTAAGTGATGATCAGGTGGCGGTGACTGCCACAGTTTCTCAGTCATTAACTTTTAGTATTTCTGATAATACTATTGAGTTTGGAACTCTTTCGGCTTCGGCGGCTCAGTATGCTGATGATTCTGCCGGTAACTCTAGCGAAACAGAAGCTCATACGATTATTATTGGTACTAACGCTTCTAATGGTTATACTGCTACTGTGAAGGGAGCCACATTAACTTCGGGGGCTTACACTATAACTGCCCTTGGTTCTAACACTGCTTCTTCGGCTGGTTCTGAACAGTTTGGTTTGAGAATGACAGCAACTGGTGGTAGCGGTGCGGTTACAGCTCCTTATGCGGCATCTGGTTTTGCTTATACTGGCACCGCAGGTACAGCGGCTCAGGTGGCCTCGGCTTCCGGAGCTTCTTCTAACACCACTTATTCAGTGCGTTATTTAGCAAACATTACTTCGAGTACTGAGGCTGGTAGTTACACTGCCACTTTAACTTATGTGGCAACTGGTAATTTTTAAAGATATTTTGTGTGAGTTTATTAAGAGTTGTGATTTATGAGGAAACTATCTTATACAATTTTGGTTTTATTTGCGGGACTGGGCTTATTTAGCCCAGTTTTTGCGCTGACGGTGTCGCCAGTGAAGATTGATATTACTGGAGATCCTGGGACTACGGTTCATGGCGAAATAGAGTTGTTTAACGAGCAAGATTCTAACAAGACTTTTTATTCTTCTTTTGAAAATTTTGAGACGAATGGAGAGAGTGGTGCCCCTAGTTTTGTAGGCGCTAAAGATGGTTTGGCTACTTGGCTCCAGACCGATACCCAAGTGGTTTTGAATTCTAATCAAAGAACTAAGGTGCCTTTTTCGATTACTATTCCTTATGGCGCTGAGGCGGGTGGTTATTTTGCTGCAATTTTCTTTGGTAGTCAGCCACCTGGTAAACAAGAATCTAGTCAATTAGCCATTGGTGGTAAATTGGGAATTTTGGTTTTTTTAAAAGTGTCCGGCAAGGTAGAAGAAGGTGGGGGACTTTTGGATTTTACTACGAAAAATAATCAGATTTTTTTTGACGCTTTACCTATTAATTTTTATTATCGTGTTAACAATACTGGCGGTGATAGGGTGATTCCACAAGGGCTATTGGAAGTGAAAAATTTAGGTTTTTTAAATTCTTTTTCTGGAAAGGCTAATCTTAAAGACGGCAGTGTTTTGCCTCGTAGTATTAGGAAGTTTGAGGTGGGTTGGGTCAATGATCAAGCCCTATCTGAAAAAGAAAAATCTGAATTAGGTTTTTTTGGGAAGGCTTTTCTAGAATTAAAAGCTTTTAATTTTGGTTGGTATACGGCTAATTTAAATATTTTTTGGGGGGAGAATAATAGTAAGTCTTTTTCTAGCCGACTTAGTTTTTTCATTATTCCTTGGCATTTGTTGATGATAGTGGGCGTTTTCTTGCTAGTGGTTTTGGGTTTCGGATTTTTCGGATTAAAGAGGTATAATAGGTGGATTATCGCTAAGGCGACAAAATCTAGAAGAAAAAGAAAGATAGATGAATGAAATTTTTACTTTTATTAATATTTGTTTTATTGCTAGTGGTGCAACCATTAGGTTCTTTTGCTGAAGACGTAAACATTACAGCTAGAGTGGCTGGTTGCGGGGATGAAATAGTGACCGATCCGGAGCAGTGCGATGGGTTGAATTTAAATAACTCGACTTGCGTCTCAAGGGGCTTTGCTTCAGGAAGTCTTTACTGCTCATCAGAATGTTTGATTGTTACTGTTAATTGTAAATCGGGTGGTGGAGTTCCGGTTTTATTTGGCGGGTTAAATGGTTTTAATCCTGTTGTTTCAGGTATGACTTTGCCGAAAGTGGTGGTTGTTGATTATATCCAAATGGAGTTAACGAGTAGGTTGCGAGTGATTATTGGTGAATTGAGAAGTTTGATAGATAATTTGAAGCAGATTAATGCAAATAATCAACTTCAAAATACGGTTTATTCTAAGGCTAATTCCACAGTTAGAATTTTAAATGATACAGGATTTAGCTTGGTTAATAGTTTGAAGTTGAGACTTTCTGAGTTGAAAAATTTCTTTAAAAGATTTTTGGCGAGCCTCTAGTTTTTATAACAAATAAGTTTTGGGGTAGTTGTGGTTTTTTTGTTATACTTAATTAGTAAAATAAGAAAATATTTAGGAGTTAAGTATGAGTTTTTTTAGTAGGATTTACAGGCCGTTATTTTTGGTATTTTTAGGCTTGTTTTTTGCGTTTGCAGCTCATGCTACTGCGCCAAATGTGACTAATGTAACCTCTTCGACGGCTAATGGTACTTATAAGTTAGGAGACACGATTTCAATTCAGGTAGTATTTGATCAGACGGTGCATGTGAATGGTTCGGTTCAGCTTCAGATGAATGATGGAAATGCAGACGTATTTATTGGTTATGTTTCTGGTCATAATACCAATACTTTAAATTTTGATTACGTGGTGCAGTATGGTGATACCTCGTCTGACTTAGATTATCTTAGTACGGGGTCTTTGGATGATATGGGAATGGCAATTACTGATGTGACTGATACTGATCATGCTAATACCACCCTACCTTCACCGGGAGCAGCAGGAAGTTTAGGGGCGAATAAGGCTTTGGTGATTGATGGTATACCTCCTTACGTAACGAATATAACTTCTTCGACTTGCTCCAGTACTTGTTATAAAAAAGCGGGGGATGTAATTTCGATTCAGTTGACTTGGAATGAGACGGTAAATGTAACTGGCACACCTCAATTAACTTTGGAAACTGGCACGACGGATGCGGTGGTGAATTACGCATCTGGTACTGGCACAAGCACCCTGACTTTTACATACACTGTGGCGTCCGGCCAAGATTCAGCTGATTTAGATGCCGCTTCTTTAGCTTTGAATGGTGGCACTATTAAGGACGCGGCTTTGAATACGGCTTCTTTGAGTTTGCCAGCGGGCGGGATGGGAGATTTAGCTGGAAATGAAGATATAATCGTAGACACGACGGTGCCGACGGTGAGTGATGTAACTTCTGACTTTACTGGTAATGGTAGCTATAAGGCGGGGGATACGATAGAGATTGATGTTCATTTTTCTGAATATATGGATGTAACAGGTACACCCCAGTTGACTTTAGAGACAGGAACGACGGATAGGGTAGTTAATTTTTCGTCTACGAATGGTACTGCGGTAGTCTTTAATTACACTGTACAGACCGGGGATCTTTCGGCTGATTTAGATTATTTGAGTACTAGTGCTCTAGCCTTGAATAGTGGAACTATAAAAGATTTCGCGGGTAATAATGGAACTTTAACTTTAGCTTCACCCGGAGCGACACATTCTTTGGGGGCAAATCAAAATATTATTGTTGATGCGGTGGCGCCAACTATTACGAATGTGACTTCTTCTACTGCCAATGGAAATTATACCAATGGTCAGACCGTATCGATTCAGGTGGTTTTTTCGGAAGTGGTGAATGCGAGTTTTTCTGTTGTACCGCCTCAGTTAACGCTTGAAACTGGTGGAACAGATGAAGTGGTGGATTATGTTTCTGGTAATGGCACGAACACTTTTAATTTTACATATACTGTTCAGGCTGGCGACACATCTTCCGATTTGGATTATGTGGGGACGACTTCTTTTTATGCTGGCGACGGATCTATTCTTGATAATATTGGTAATAGCGCGACTTTAACTTTGCCTAGTCCAGGTGCGGCGGGATCTTTAGGGGCGAACAAGGCGATTACGATTAACCAGGCGGCTTCATCTGACGTGGCTCAGTCGGCTTATAGATTTTACGATCAGTCTTCAGCTTTGAATCCAACTTCAGCTTTGGCCAACCAAGATACAGCAGCTACTGTGTCAGTGGGAGATAAAAAGTTTCGTTTGAGGATGGCTTTACATGCGAATACGACTCTTTCTTCTTCTGCAGGAACTTTTAAATTACAATTTGCTACGAAATCTGGAACTTGTGATACTGGTTTTTCTGGGGAAAGTTATGCTGATGTAACAACAAGTTCGACCGGAATTGCTTATTATAATCAGTCCGGTTTGGCAGATGCCGATGCTCTGTCGTCAGCTTTATTAAGTCATAGTGGTCATACGATGAGGGCGGAAAGTTATGAGGAGGATAATAATTTTAGCAATAACGTCACCATCACTAATGGCGAGGATGGCGAATGGGATTTTAGTTTGCAGGCGACGGGGACTTCGAATACTACTTATTGTTTCAGGGTAATTAATAGCGATACGACCAATTTAACTTCTTATTCGGTTGTGCCCGAAATTATCGTGAGTGATTCGACTGCGCCAACGGTTTCTAATGTTACTTCTTCTACTTCTAATGGAAGTTATAAGGCTGGGGATGCGGTTTCTGTTCAGGTGGTATTTTCCGAGGTGGTGTATGTGACTGGGACACCTCAACTAACTTTGGAAACTGGGACAACAGATAGGACGGTAAATTATGCTTCTGGGAGTGGCACGGATACTTTAACTTTCACTTACACTGTTCAATCCGGAGACACTTCGGCGGATTTGGATTATGTGGGTACGACCTCTTTAGCTTTAAATTCTGGAACGATTAAAGATTTGGTTACTAATAATGCAACTCTTACCCTAGTCTCGCCGGGGGCGGCTGGGAGTTTGGGGGCTAATAAAGCAATTATAATTGATACTACAGCCTCGACTGTTTCTGGGGTCACTTCTTCTACTTCCAATGGAAGTTATAAGGCAGGGGATGCAATTTCGATTCAAGTAAACTTTAGTGAAACGGTGAATGTGACTGGAACGCCACAGCTAACTCTAGAAACTGGAGCAACCGACAGAACTGTAAACTACGCATCAGGATCGGGTTCTTCTTCTTTAACTTTTACCTATACAGTTCAATCTGGAGATACTTCGGCTGATTTGGATTATGTCGCTACAAATTCACTAGCTTTGAATAGTGGAACAATTAGGGACGCGGCTTTGAATGATGCAACTTTGACATTAGCCTCGCCGGGAGCCACGAACTCACTTGGGGCTAATAAGGCGATTATTATTGATACGACTGCGCCAACCGTAACCAATGTCACTTCTTCGACTTCTAATGCGACTTACAAAATAGGGGACTCGGTTTCTATTCAGATAACTTTTTCAGAGTCCGTAACTGTCACTGGCACGCCGCAGCTAACATTAGAAACCGGTTCGACTGATAGGGCTGTTGATTATGCTTCTGGATCTGGTTCTGCAACGCTTACTTTTACTTATACGGTGCAGTCTGGGGATAACTCCAGTGATTTAGATTATGTAGGAACTACCTCACTTGCTTTGAACTCCGGTACAATAAAAGACGCTGCGTTAAATGCGGCAACTTTAACATTAGCCTCTCCGGGAGCCGCTGGCTCACTCGGGGCAAATAAGGCGTTGGTGATTGATGGAGTGGTGCCGACTGTTTCGGGTGTAACTTCTTCAACCTCCAATGGATCTTACAAGGCAGGTGATGTAATTTCGATTCAGGTGAATTTTTCGGACACTGTGAATGTCACTGGTACACCGCAGTTAACTTTAGAAACAGGCACGACTGATGAGGTAGTAAACTATGCATCTGGCACTGGAACATCTTCATTAACTTTCACTTACACCGTGCAATCTGGTGATACTTCGGCTGACTTGGATTATGCTTCGACGACCGCACTCGCTTTGAATTCGGGGACGATTAAGGATGTGAATGGTAATGATGCCACGCTCACCTTGGCTTCTCCGGGAGCAACTAATTCTTTAGGGGCAAATAAGGCGATTATTATTGATACGACTGCGCCAACTGTAACTAATGTTACTTCTTCGACTTCTAATGCAACTTATAAAGCTGGCGATTCGGTTTCTATTCAGGTAACTTTTTCTGAATCGGTAACTGTTACCGGCACGCCGCAGTTAACTTTGGAAACTGGAACAACTGATGAGGTGGTAAATTATGCTTCAGGATCAGGGACGAGTTCATTAACTTTCACTTACACCGTGCAATCTGGTGATACTTCGGCTGACTTGGATTATGCTTCGACGAACGCACTCGCTTTGAATTCGGGGACGATTAAAGACGCGGCTTTGAATAGTGCTACGTTGACCTTGGCGAGTCCTGGAGCTTCTGGGAGTTTGGGTGCGAATAAAAATATTGTTATTGATACAACTTCGCCTACCGTGACGGGTGTGACTTCTTCAACCTCAAATGGTTATTACAACTCAGGAGATCAGATTTCAATTCAGATAAATTTTTCAGAGGCGGTGACTGTTAGCATGACGGCCAGTCTTCTTTTGGAGACTGGCGCCACTGATCGGACCGCTGTTTATGCTACTGGTTCGGGTACGAGCACTTTGAATCTTATTTATATGGTTCAAGCTGGGGACACTTCGGCTGATTTAGATTATGTGGCGACTAACTCCTTAACTTTGGGAGGAGGCACTCTTAGAGATGCGGCTGGTAACGATGCAACTCTTACATTGGCTTCTCCAGGCGTAGCAGGATCTTTGGGAGCGAATAAGGATCTTGTGATAGATAATACTGCCCCAACCATTTCTAATGTCACTTCTTCGACTTCCAATGGGACTTATGGAGCTACTTCGGTTATTTCAATTCAAATAGTTTTTTCCGAAGCTATGCTTGTAACCGGCACGCCGCAGCTAACTTTGGAAACAGGGACGACAGACGAGGTGGTAAATTACACTTCTGGTTCTGGTACAAGCTCTTTAACTTTTGATTATACTGTTCAGGCGGGAGATACTTCAGCGGATTTGGATTATAAAGATATGGTGTCCTTGGCTTTAAATGGTGGGACTTTAACTGATTTAGCCGGTAATACTCTTTTTAATTTCCTTCCTATTCCTGGAGCTGCTGGTTCGCTTGGGGCTAATAAAAATATTGTCATTAGCACCTCATCCCCGAGCGTGACTAACGTGACTTCTTCAACTTCCAATGGAAGTTATAAAGTAGGCGATACGGTTTCTATCCAAATAACTTTTTCAGCTTCAGTAGATGTCACTGGTACCCCTCAACTAACATTAGAAACTGGAGCGACTGATCGAGTAGTTAATTATGCTTCTGGTTCTGGTTCAGCTACTTTAACTTTTACATACACTGTCCAATCCGGTGATACTTCAGCTGACCTTGATTATGTGGGTACGACTTCTCTTACTTTGAATTCTGGAACAATAAAAGACGCTGGCAGCAACGATGCGACTTTAACATTAGCAACTCCAGGAGCTTCTGGGAGTTTGGGAGCCAACAAAGCAATTATAATTGATACTACAGCCCCAACCGTTTCTGGTGTGACGTCTTCAACTAGCAATGGATCATATAAAGCCGGAGATACGGTCTCCATCCAAGTAAACTTTTCCGAAACTGTAAATGTAACCGGGACTCCTCAGCTTACCCTTGAAACAGGCACGACTGATGAAGTAGTAAACTATGCATCTGGCACAGGAACATCTTCGTTAACTTTTACTTACACGGTGCAATCGGGCGACACTTCGGCGGATTTAGATTACACCTCGACGACCGCACTCGCTTTAAATTCAGGAACGATTCGTGATGTCGCTCTCAATAATGCGACTTTAACATTGGCGAGTCCTGGAGCCACAAATTCACTTGGAGCTAATAAGGCAATTGTTATTGATACCACAGCTCCAACTGTTTCTAGTGTAAATTCTTCTACAACTAACGGTTCATATAAAGCCGGAGATACGGTCTCCATTCAAGTAAACTTTTCTGAATCGGTTACTGTTACAGGGACACCTCAGCTAACTCTTGAAACAGGAACTACAGATGAGGTGGTAAATTATGCTTCTGGGACTGGAACATCTTCATTAACTTTCACTTACACTGTGCAATCTGGAGACACTTCGGCGGATTTGGATTATGTGGGTACAACTTCATTAGCCTTAAATAGTGGAACTATAAAAGATGCCGCACTTAATAATGCGACTCTTACTCTTGCATCTCCTGGAGCCTCAAACTCCCTTGGTGCTAATGAGGCACTCGTAATTGACACTACAGCTCCTACGGTAACTAACGTCACCTCATCTTCCACTAATGGTACTTATGGCACTGGAGCAGTTATTCCAATTCAAATAGTTTTCTCTGAATCAGTGACAGTCACAGGGACCCCTCGCCTGACTTTGGAAACTGGTTCAACGGATGCAGTAGTAGATTATACTTCGGGTTCAGGAAGTAATACCTTAGTCTTCAATTACACTGTCGGAGCAAGCGACATTGCCTCTGACTTAGATTACGTAACCACCACTTCCTTAGCTCTTAACTCTGGCACAATAAAAGACACCGCACTCAATAGCGCGACTCTCACTCTAGTAACTCCAGGAGCCTCGGGTTCATTAGGGGCGAACAAGAATATTGTGATTGCAAGCGATACTACTTCTCCAACCGTAACCAATATCACTTCTTCTACGACTAATGGCAGTTATAAGATTGGAGATGTGGTGGCTGTTCAAGTAGTCTTTTCTGAAAATGTCGTTGTCACTGGTACGCCGCAAATTACATTAGAAACTGGCACTACTGATAGAACAGTAAATTACACCTCTGGTTCAGGAAGCGACACACTACTATTCAATTACACTATCCAATCAGGTGATACTTCTTCTGACTTAGACTATGTAGTTACGACTTCATTAACCCTTAACTCGGGGACAATTAAGGATAATTCTAATAATAATGCGGTTTTAACTTTGCCTTCCCCAGGAGCCGCTGGGTCATTGGGGGCGAACAAGGCGATTGTGGTTGATGGAGTTTTGCCGACGGTTTCTCTAGTAACTTCCTCGACTGCTAATGGGAGCTATAAAGCTGATGTGGTGATTCATGTCGACGTGAATTTTAGCGAGGCTGTGGTAGTAACTGGGACGCCTCAGATTACTCTCTCAACTGGTTCGCCTTCTACGACAGCAATTAATTATACTTCTGGCTCTGGTACTTCAACTCTAACTTTTGATTATACGATTGTTTCTGGTAATACTTCGGCTGATTTAGATTATGCTGGGACGACTTCGCTCGCTTTGAACTCGGGGACGA
>JAHFLM010000009.1 GCA_023244865.1 Candidatus Harrisonbacteria bacterium
GCAGACAATAACAAAAGTAAAAATTAAGATTTAGAAATTAGGAATTAAGAAATTATATTTATAATAAATTCCACTTCCTAATTCTTAACTCTTAACTACTAATTTTTAACTACTAAAATATGGCCAGAGAATACCCAATCGAAAAGGTTAGGGACATTGGTATTATTGCCCACATCGATGCCGGCAAAACCACCGTCTCCGAAAGAATTCTTTTTTACACCGGCGTCGCCCACAAAATTGGTGAAGTACATGAAGGTTCGACCGTCATGGACTGGATGGAGCAGGAAAGAGAGCGTGGTATCACGATCACTTCCGCCGCCACCACCTGTTTTTGGACGCCTACTTACGCTAATGGCGACAAAGCTTTTATTCATCGCATCAACCTGATTGACACTCCCGGCCACATCGACTTCACCGTTGAAGTTAAACGCTCCATGAGAGTTTTAGACGGCGCCGTCGTGGTTTTCGATGGTGTCTCTGGCGTGGAACCTCAATCCGAAACCAACTGGCACTACGCCGACGATTATCATGTTCCTAGAATCTGCTTCATCAATAAGCTCGATCGTATGGGCGCCAGCTTTGAAAATTCCTTCAAATCTATTTTAGAAAAACTTAATCCTAACGCCGTCGCCATCCAAATCCCTATGGGCACCGAAGGTGATTTTAACGGCATCATCGACCTCATCAAAATGAAGGCCTACTATTTTGATGGCGAAAGAGGTGAAAAAATCCGCGAAGAAGAAATTCCAGCCGAATATTTAGAAGAAGCCAAAACTCACCGCAAAGCTCTTTTAGAAAGAGTAGTAGAACAAGACGACGCCATGATGACCGACTTTTTCGATGGCAAAGAAATTCCTATTGAAAAAATTAAGTCTACTCTTCGCAAAGCCTGCTTAGAAATTAAGTTAATTCCCGTCGTCACCGGCTCAGCTTTAAAAAACAAAGGTGTGCAGCTCGTTTTAGATGCCGTCATCGACTATCTTCCATCTCCTGCCGACATTCCTAAAACCATCGGTCATGATCCAGAAACCGATGCCGAAATCGAAAGGCGTCCATTAGACACCGAGCCGTTTTCCTCCCTCGCCTTTAAAGTAGCCGCTGACCCATTTGTCGGTTCACTCACTTACTTCCGCGTTTACTCAGGCTCCTTCAAAAAGGGTAACTACCTTTTGAATACCACTAAAGGCAATAAAGAAAGAATTGGTCGCATTCTCCGCATGCACGCCAACCACCGAGAAGACGTCGATGAAATTTTCACGGGTGAAATCGGCGGTTTAGTGGGTTTGAAAGATACCACAACTGGCGACACTCTTTGTGATCCAGAACACCCAATCGTTTTAGAGAAAATCGACTTCCCAGAACCAGTTATTTCTTTGAGAGTTGAGCCTAAAACCAAAGCTGACCAAGAAAAAATGGGTATGGCTTTGCGAAGATTGGCCGAAGAAGATCCAACCTTACGACTTTCTGGTAACTCCGAAACAGGAGAAACTATTATCGCTGGTATGGGTGAACTCCACTTAGAAATTACCGTCGATAGAATGAAGCGCGAATTCGGCGTTGAAGCCAACGTCGGTCGCCCTCAGGTTGCTTATCGTGAAACTATTCGTGGTAATGCTGAGGCCGAAGGTAAATACATCCGTCAGTCTGGTGGCCGCGGTCAATATGGTCACGTCTGGTTGAAAGTAGAATCTCAAGATACCGGTGCCGGCTTTGAATTCGTTGACGCTATTAAGGGTGGTTCGATTCCAAAAGAATTTATTCCAGCCGTTGAAAAAGGTATTAAAGAAACTTTAGAAAACGGTGTTTTAGCTGGCTACCCTATGGTAGACATCAAAGTCACTCTCTTCGATGGCTCCTTCCACGAAGTAGACTCCGGTGAAGCCGCTTTCAAAATCGCCGGTTCCATGGCCTTTAAAGAAGGTTGCAGAAACGCCAAGCCGGTTATTCTCGAACCAATCATGAGTATTCAAGTCACAGTTCCAACCGAATTCATGGGTGATATCACTGGCGACATTAGCAGCAAGAGAGGTCTAATCGAATCCATTGAAGATAAAATGAACGTGAAGGTGGTTAATGGCAAAGTTCCTCTCGCCGAAATGTTCGGCTACGCCACCAACCTCCGCTCCATCACTCAGGGCCGAGGTCACTTCAGCATGACCTTCTCTAACTACGAAGCAGTTCCTAGTAGCGTTGCCGAAAAAATTATCGAAGGCAAAAAGAAATAGTTTTTGTCATTGCGAGGTTAGCTTTATTTAATTTTATAAAAATTAATTACAAAACTCCCGCGGCAATCTAATCCCATGATCAACATCGACGAATTCCAAAAAATTGAACTTAAAATCGCTAAAGTCCTAGAATGCACTCCGGTAGAGGGTTCGGAAAAACTTTTAAAGTTCAAACTCTCTTTAGGTAGTGAAGAAAGACAAATCCTTTCCGGTATCGCTAAATACTACAAGCCCGAAGACTTAATTGGTAAAAATATCGTTATCATCAGCAATCTAGAACCAAGAACTATCATGGGGGAGGTAAGTCAGGGCATGATTCTTGCTGGAAGTGATGAAAATTCTTTATCTGCTCTATTCACAGATAAAGATCTTGCTCCCGGGAGCCCAATCCGGTAAAATATATTTAGAAGAAAAAGGCCATAACTTGTGAGGAGTTACGGCTTTTTTCTTTACCTACTTATTATTGACATAAAATTAATTTAGTCATATCATACAAGCCAGTTTAATCGTCCCTTGAAAATCCACGGAGACATTCCAATGTCCACATTAATCTTCTTGCTAGTATCTCTTTTATCCGTTGCGGGACAATTTTGCATCGTGGGAGGTATTTGCATTCTAATCTCAGGAAAATATAAAAGCTCCGAAAGTAATTCTCGCATCGAAAAATTCCTCAACAATAATCACTCGAGAAAACACAAGATTTTTCGTGGCGCTTTATCCATTATTATTGGATGCGCTTTATTATTCGGAGTTAATCGTTACGCCAAAGTAATGACCGAAGAAGCGAACAAGCATCAAAATTCAGTAATTAAATGATCTCATCCAACCCCCAAAGAAAGGAAGGGCTGAAAAATGAACCCATCGGATCAATCAGCAGTAGAGACCAACTTGAAAAATACAAGAACAAATCCGCCCCATATTTGGGACGACTCAACAAACCAAGCTAGACCAGTTAAACCAGGAGCAGAAATACAAGAATTCGAAAAAGTCGCCCATGAAAATCGTTCCCTGGGTTGGGAAGATGATTTTGAAAGAGAAATAAAACCACAAATCCAAGCCTGTATAGCAGCAGCTAAACGAGCTCTTGATTCCATTTTCGGGCACTCCTCTTATGTCACCGAAGACTCGGTAGCTACTTTAGGAATTGCCTTCTACGAATTTCTTTTGGGTTCAGACGAACTTCAAGGCCTACCTAATGAAATTGGAAACGAAAAAGCAGAAGAAGTCTTAATGATTGTTGTAAAACTAGCGCAAGAAGTATTGCTCCACCCACCAACCTCATCAAGTAGAGAGTATATTTCCAAAGTTAGAGCTATTGCTCTTTTAGCTGGTAAACTCTTAGTCTTAGTTGGCGAAGACATTCTTTATGAAGCCACTAGTAAGGCTAATCCAGTTGATGATCAAGAAAGTAATCCTGCGTGTGATTCTCTCGACGAAGCCTGGGCCACATTTGCTAGTGATGCGGTCAACAATCCACCGAAACCAAAAGACGACTCCATGGCCGACCTTAATGTCGGTGGTCACCAAGCTAATATGCCACAGCGCAATTCTCACTTTGCTGGTAAATCAGGTGTCGTAGCCATTGGTGATAATGGTGATCTTACTTTCATCACAAACGACGATCTTCCTAAAAGACCAAGCTCCTTACCAGATAATTGGCCAGGACCAGTTAAATTAAAAGAATTTGGCGAACCCTAAATAATTACCAAAACAAGCCCCTAAAAGGGGCTTTTTATTTTTATTTCCACCTACTAGATTCTATTTTCTAGATACTAGCTTCTGAGCCCCTTTCCCATTTGACACTCCACTGCATTTCAAGATATACTCTAACTTACCGTATTTAAATAAAAAAATAGTTAGTCGATAACTAAAATATAAATTTTAAACTAAAAAAATGGCAGAAAAAGCTAAATTTGAGAGAAATAAGCCGCACGTTAACGTCGGCACCATCGGTCACGTCGACCACGGCAAATCTACATTAACCGCCGCTATCACCCACGTCTTACACATGCAGGGTTTTGCTGGCAAAGAAGTTACCGTCGATGAATTAGATAAGAGCCCAGAAGAAAAAGCTCGTGGTATCACCATCTCTATTCACCACTCAGAATATGAGTCTGAAAAGAGACACTACGCTCACATCGATGCCCCAGGTCACGCTGACTATATTAAAAACATGATCACCGGTGCCGCCCAGATGGATGGTGCGATCTTGGTCGTGTCTGCTGGCGACGGCCCAATGCCTCAAACCAGAGAACACATCTTGCTCGCTCGTCAGGTAGGTGTGCCTAGAATTATTGTTTTCTTGAATAAGGTTGACCAAGTCAGTGATCCAGAATTAATCGACTTGGTTGAATCCGAAGTCAGAGAACTCTTAAAGAAATATGAATATCCTGGTGACGAAACTCCTATCATCCGTGGTTCTGGCTTAAAAGCCTTAGAAGCCAAAGATCTTAACGATCCAGCGGTGCAACCAATTTTAGATTTAGTTAAAGCTTTAGATGAATACATTCCTGAGCCAATCAGAGACGTCGAAAAGCCATTCTTAATGCCTATCGAAGACATCTTCTCCATTGAAGGCCGTGGCACCGTAGTCACTGGTCGTATCGAAAGAGGTATCGTAAAGATTAACGAAGAAGCTGAAATCATCGGGATCACCGACACTGCTAAAACTACAGTTACCGGTATCGAAATGTTTAATAAATTATTAGACGAAGGCCGCGCCGGCGACAACGTAGGTATTCTCTTAAGAGGTACTAAAAAAGAAGATGTGCAGAGAGGTCAGGTTATTGCCAAAACTGGCAGCGTGAAACCTCACACCGACTTTGAAGCTGAAGTTTACGTTTTGTCCAAAGAAGAAGGTGGTAGACACACCCCATTCTTCAAGGGTTATAAGCCACAGTTCTATATCAGAACTACCGACGTTACTGGTGAGGTCATTCTCCCAGAGGGCGTAGAAATGGTTATGCCTGGCGACACAATCAAAATCAATATTAAATTAATCAACCCAGTAGCCCTTGAGGAAAAGCAACGTTTCGCTATCCGAGAAGGTGGTAAAACCGTAGGTGCTGGTGTAGTTACAGCGATCACTAAGTAAACATGCAAAAAGCCAAAGACCAAAACGAAAAGCTCAGATTAAAAATCAAAGCTTACGACCATAAACTGATCGACAACTCTTGCCGTCAGATTATCGATGTCGCCAAACGTCATGATGCCGAAGTAGTTGGGCCATTACCTTTGCCAACCGAAAATCATAAATACACTGTTAACCGCTCTACTTTTATCGACAAAAATTCTAGAGAGCAGTTTGAATTACGCGTTCACAAAAGGTTAATTGACATCCTAAATCCCAACCACGCTATCATCGAGTCTTTGTCTAAATTGAATTTACCAGCAGGCATTGATATTGAAATCAAAATGGTGTAGTATTAAGGCCGTTATATTGAAGCGGCGATAAAACCTCCGCGCTACTACGCGGATGTTTTATTACTAGTCGGAACACAGAGATTAATCCCTAACTATAAAAAGTTAAAATATCTCTAAAACTAACATGATAAAAATAATCGGAAAAAAGAATAAAATGACCCAGATCTATAAGGATGAGATCGTGGTGCCGGTGTGCGAGCTAAGCTTCCAAAAAGAAGCTGACTTAAGCGCCATTCAGGAGGGCAAGAAAGTAACCGTTTCCGCTATTAGCCGAAGCTTAGGCTTCCAAGGCGTAGTTAAGCGACATGGTTTCCACGGCGGTCCAAAGACTCACGGTCAAAAAAGAAGTTTACGTGCTCCTGGTTCCATCGGTAGTACAAACATGCAACGCGTTGCGAAAGGCCGTAAAATGGCCGGTCGTATGGGTGGTGTCAGAATTACCACTAAAGGTCTTCTGGTCGTCTCGGTAGACAACGATAAGAAAATCGTCTTACTCCGAGGCACTGTCCCGGGCTACAAGAGCGGTAAAGTAGAGGTCCGCATTTAACAAACTTATGAAAATCAAAATTTTAAATTTAAATAATGAGGCCGTAGGTGAGTTAGATTTGAACGAAACTATTTTTGCTCGCGCCTGGAATCCAGACCTAGTTCACCAAGTAGTCTTAGCTCAAGCTGCCAACCTAAGAAAGCCATGGGCACACACCAAAAGCCGCGCCGAAGTAAAAGGTGGTGGTAAGAAGCCTTGGGCTCAGAAAGGTACTGGTCGTGCTCGTCATGGCTCTATCAACTCTCCATTGTGGGTAGGTGGTGGTGTTGCTTTTGGTCCAAGAAAAGATCGTAGCTTCGCTCAAAAGATTAATAAGAAAATGGTTCGCGCCGCCCTTCACTCCGTTCTCTCTAAAAAATTAGCCGACCAAGAACTCTTAATCGTAGACAGCCTCACGCTCAAAGATCACAAAACAAAGAACATGGTGCAGACTTTAAGTAATCTAAAAGCTAAGAGCGCTCTTTTAGTAAGCGAAAAAGGCAATAAGAATCTTCACTTGGCCTGCGCCAATTTAGCCAAAGTCGAATGTGTGGAAGCCTCCTCTCTTAATGTCACTTCACTTCTTAGTCACAAACACTTAATTATCGACCAAGCTGCTATCGCTAACATTAAATAAATTTATGAATAAATTTCTTTTAAAAAGACCAATTATTAGCGAAAAAAGTATCTTGGCTCAAGAAGCTAATAAGTATTTTTTTGTAGTCAGAAACGAAGCTAATAAGATGGAGATCAAAAAACTCATTCAAACAGTTTACAAAGTTAAGGTGAAAGCCGTTAATATTTTAAAGACTCATCCTAAGAAAAAGCGAGTTAAAGGAAAGGAGGGAACTCTTGGTGCCTATAAAAAAGCCATGGTTACCTTGCAAAAAGGCGAAAAATTAGATATTCTACCTCAATAATTAGAGAGTTATGAAGAAGTTTAAACCAACAACTCCGACTAGGAGACATCAAACCGTAGTAGATTATTCGATTATTTCGACTAATGTACCCCTTAAGGCTTTAACCATGAAGGTTCAAAACCACGCCGGTAGAAACAACCGCGGCCGCATTTCCGTCCGTCACCAAGGTGGTGGTCACAAAAGAACCTACCGTATCATCGACTTCAAACAAGATCGTTTTGATATTCCATCTAAAATCGAACACATCGAATACGACCCATACCGCACCTGCTTCATCGCCCGCGTCGTTTACGCCGATGGCAAGCGCACTTACATCTTAGCTACTAAAAATATGAAAGTGGGCGACACTGTTATCACTAGTAACACCGCCCCTAAAAATCCTGGCAACCGCATGGCTTTAAAAAATATTCCTGTTGGTTATCAAGTTTGTAATATTGAAATTCACCGTGGCGCTGGCAGTAAATTAGCCCGCTCCGCTGGTTCTTATGTAGAAATCTTAGCTCACGCTAATGGCTACACCGACCTTAAAATGCCTTCTCGAGAAATTCGTAAGGTTTCTTCTGAAAGCTTGGGTACTATTGGCCAAATGTCTAACGACGAATGGGGCTTGGTTTCCATTGGTAAAGCTGGTCGCAACAGATGGCTTGGTATTCGTCCAACCGTCCGCGGTACAGCTATGAATGCCGTCGATCACCCATACGGTGGTGGTGAGCAGAGACAACCTCGTGGTACCAAACGTCCTAAGACGATGTGGGGTAAAGTCACTGGTGGCAGAAAGACCAGAGACCACAAAAAATATTCTAATAAGCTTATCGTAAAACGCCGCACTAAAAAAGCTAAAAAATAATTATGAGCAGAAGTTCTAAAAAGGGACCGTTTGTTGATCCAAAGCTTTTAGCTAAGATCGTCAAAGCCGGACCAAATTCAAAAATCGTCATCAATACCTACTCTAGAGCCTCAGAAATTTGTCCAGAAATGGTTGGCTTTACTATGGGCGTGCACAATGGCCGAAAATTTTTACCAGTCTTCGTTCGCGAAGAAATGGTGGGTCACAGACTCGGTGAATTTTCTCTAACTAAGACTTTCACTAAACATGGTGGTAAGATGCAAAAAGAATTAGAATCAAAGGCCGCCGACACTGCAAAAGCTGCTGCTCAAGCCGCTAAAGCTAGCACTGGTAAAAAATAATTAACATCATGAAACAATTAGCTACTGCAAAATTAAGACACCTTCACATCGCGCCTAGAAAAGTTCGCAGCGTTGCCGACCTCATCAGAGGCTTAAGAGTCAACGAAGCCGAGGCTCAGTTAATAGCGATCAATAGGCGTCCAGCTCCAGAGTTATTAAAATTACTCCGCTCCGCTGTTGCCAACGCTCGCAATATCGAAAAAAGCGTCAACACAGAACATCTTTTTGTTAAGAGTATTCAAGTTGATGGTGGCCCAATGATGAAGCGCATCATGCCTCGTGCTATGGGTCGTGGTTACATGATTCAGAAAAAAATGAGCCATGTCAGCCTATCTTTAGACGACAACAAGGAGCAAAAAGCTAGCCGTTTCAATTTCGTTAAAACCGCTACTAACAAAGTAGCTAAAGCTGAAAAGAAAACTGCCGCTAAAGCCACTAAAAAAACTAAGCCAGAATCCACTAAGGCCAAAGGTGAAGAAAAACCAGGCGCAGTAAAAAGATTTTTCCAAAGAAAATCTGCTTAATTAATTTAAATTTATTATGGGACAAAAAATTCGACCATTTTCATTAAGACTAGGTATAGTTAACGATTGGAAATCTCACTGGTTTGCCAAGAAGGGTATTTTCCGCGACCTCTTAGCCGAAGACACCATCATTCGCACTATCGTTAACGACAAAATCAAAGCGGCGAGCATTATTAAAATTACTATCGACCGTAATTTAAACGACTGCAAAGTTTTAATTAAAGTTGCGAGACCTGGTTTGGTTATCGGCCGTGGCGGTAAAGGTATTGAGGATCTCACTAAGTTAATTAATAAAAAAATTAACGAACTCTACAAAGAAAAGGGGATTAAGAAAAAAGCCGCGGTTAATATCACTATCGATGAATTAAGACGCTTCGAAGTTGCCGCTGCCAACATTGCTCAAAACATCGCTTGGGATCTTGAGAAAAGATTACCCTTCCGAAGATTGATGAAAAAGAATATCGAGTTAGCCATGCAAAACAAAGACGTTCAAGGTATCAAAATCAAATTAGCTGGTCGCTTAAACGGCTCCGAAATCGCCCGCTCCGAACACCTCTCTCAAGGCAAGCTTCCATTGCAAACCTTAAGAGCTAATATCGACTACTCCGACCGCACCGCTTTCACTACTTACGGCACCATCGGTATCAAGGTTTGGATTTATAAAGGTGAGGTTTTTGAAAAGAAAGTTCCAGTAAGAAAATAAATATATGTTAGTTCCAAAGAAAGTAAAACATCGTAAATGGCAAAAGGGACGCTCTAAGAAGCGCACTGTCGAAACAAGAGGCACCACTATTGCCTTCGGTAGCTTTGGCTTGAAAGCTGAAGGAGCCGCCTGGATCACCAGCAAACAAATCGAAGCTGCAAGACGCGCTATTACCAACTCCCTAAAAAGAGAAGGTACTCTCTGGATCCGCATCTTCCCCGACAAACCAATTACTCAAAGACCACCTGAAGTTACAATGGGTGGAGGTAAGGGTGCCGTTGATCACTACGTTTTCCCAGTAAAACCAGGTCGCATGCTTTTTGAGCTCGACGGTGTCACCGCCGTCAAAGCTAAAAAAGCTTTTACCGTCGCCGGTCACAAACTACCTATTAAAACCCGCGTAGTTGCCAAGTAATATGAAACACAAAGATTTTATAAAAAATTTAAGAGGTATGGGCGAAGTAGAGCTTGTTAAAGAAGTGAAAGACAAAAAAGAGAAGCTCTGGCAGATGATGCAAGATCTAAAACTAGCCAAATTGAAGAACACTTCTGAATTGAGCTTGATTAAAAGTCAAATTGCTGGTATTTTAACTGTTATTAAAGAAAAGCAACATGGAACCAACTAAAACCCCAAAAAAGCGAAAAATAACCGGCGTCGTCGTTAGCGACAAAATGCAGAAAACCGCCGTCGTTGAGGTGACCTATTTGAAGAAACACCCTAAGTATCTCAAGTACTTTAAGACCACCCAAAGGTTTAAAGCACATGACGAAAAAGGTGAATATCATGTTGGTGACAAGGTTGTCATGGAAGAGGGTCGACCACTTTCTAAAACCAAACGATTCGTTATCGTAGCTCGCGTTTAAATATATGATTCAAGAAAGATCCATCATCAAGGTAGCCGATAACAGCGGCGCTAAAGTCATTAGAGTCTTCAGACTTTTAGGCGGCAGCCGCAGAAGATACTCCCGTTTGGGTGATATTGTGATAGCCTCTATCCAAGAAGCCGAGCCACGCAAAGCTTTAAAGAAAAAAGAAATCGTTAGATGTGTCATCGTCCGCACCGCCGCCCCCATCAGAAGATCAGATGGCTCATATCTAAGATTCGACGAAAACGCAGTAGTAATCATCAATGATAAGAAAGAACCTAAAGCTACTCGTATCTTCGGCCCTATCCCAAGAGAAATTAAAGAAAAATACGACAAAGTTTTCTCCCTCGCTGAAGAAATCGTCTAATACACAGATTATTTATACATAAAATTATGAAACTAAAGAAAGGTGACACAGTAAAATTATTAAGCGGTAAAGACTCCGGCAAAACCGGCAAGGTGCTTTTAATCGACCGAGAAACCCAAAGAATCGTTGTCGAGGGCGTCAACATGAGAAAAAAGCACTTGAAGCCTCGCCGTCAGGGAGAAAAAGGTGAAATGGCCCACAAGCCAGGCACCATGAATATTTCCAACGCTATTTTAATTTGTCCCTCTTGTGGCAAACCCACTCGAGTTGGTTTCAAAATTGAAGGGTCACTTAAATCAAGAATTTGTAAAAAATGCCAAGTAAAAATTTAAAAAATACCTTAGATAAGGTTGTCATCAACACCGGCGTCGGCAGACTTTCTTCAACCCCCTCATTCGAAGAAAAGGGTTTAAAAGACATCATCAACGAATTCAGCTCCATTACTGGCCAAAAGCCATCTACTCGAGCTGCTAAAATTTCCATCGCTGGTTTTAAATTACGTTCTGGTAGCATCGTTGGCTTGAAAGCTACCTTGCGAGGATCACGCATGAAAGAATTTGTAACTAAATTAAATTCCGTAGTCATTCCTCGTCTAAGAGACTTCCGCGGCATCTCCCTCGGCAATATCGACACTAACGGCAATCTTTCCATTGGCTTCAAAGAACACGTAGTTTTCCCAGAAGTATCCCAAGAAAACACCAAGGTTAATTTTGGCCTCCAAGTCACCTTCGTTCCTAAATTCCAAGATTATAATTCCGCCCTTACTCTCTATCGAGAATTAGGCGTTCCATTAAAAAAAGAAGTTGAGCCTACAAAGAAAAAGAAATAATAAAATCATATGGCTAAATTATCAGTTACATTAAGAGCTAAAAAGACCCCAAAGTTTTCCACCAGAATTGTTCGACGTTGCTTCCGCTGCGGCAGAAAACACGGTTTCATGAGAGAGTTTGGTATTTGTCGTATCTGCTTTAGAGAAATGGCTGGCCGTGGCGAGATCCCCGGTGTTAAGAAAGCTAGTTGGTAAAAAAATATGTATACAAAAGTTTTAAATCAAATTAAAAACGCTCAGGCGGTTAAGAAAGAAAATGTTAAGGTCCCTTATTCTAAAATGGATATGGAGATTTTGGACATTCTCTCTAAGAAAGGTTTTGTAGACAGCGTTTCCAAAAAGGGTCGCCTTCCTCAACGTGTCATCGATATTAAATTAAAATACGAAAATGACCGTCCCGGCATGACCGATTACAGACTCATTAGCAAGCCATCCAGAGCTCTCTATATGGGCTATCAAGATATCAAACCAGTCAAAAATGGCTTTGGTATCGGCGTCATCACCACCCCTAAGGGTATTATGACAACTGGTAATGCCAAGAAAGAAAAGGTGGGCGGTAAAGTCCTATTTGAAATCTGGTAAAAATAATGATACAATAAACCCTAATTTTAAAATATGTCTAGATTAGTCAGAAAACCAATTCCTATTCCAGCCGGAGTAGAAGTAAAATTGGAAGATAAGTTAATTAAAGTAGCTGGCAAGCTCGGTAAGCTAGAAGTAAAAGTTCTACCTTTAATTGAATGCGAATTGGTTCCAGAAGGCGTCCGAATTTGGACCGATAAAAAACATATTCAAGCTCGCGCCAATGTCGGCACCAACGCCTCTATTTTAATGAACGCCTTAGAAGGTGTTTCGGTTGGTTACACTAAAGTTTTAAAAATGGAAGGGGTTGGTTTTAAATCTAACGTTGAAGGCAACACTCTCGTTTTAAATGTGGGCTTCTCTCACCCAGTCAGGTTTCCTATTCCAGAAAATATCCAAATCGTAGTAGAAAAAAATACTAAAATCACTCTCACCGGTTTCAATAAAGAGTTAATCGGTCAAACCGCCGCCAAAATTAGAAAAATCAAGAAACCAGAACCATACAAAGGTAAGGGTATTCGTTATGAAAACGAAATCGTGCGCAGAAAAGCCGGTAAGAAAGCTGCTGGTGCTGCCGCTTAACCATTAATATGAAAAAGATTAGAAAACACAACGAAATTATTAAGAGAAGAGAAGCTCGGGTAAGAGCTAAGGTCAGAGGTACTAGTGAGAGGCCTAGACTCTCTGTCTTCAGAAGTAACACCAACCTCTACTCTCAAATCATCGACGACAGCCAAAACAAAACCTTAGTAGCTGGTTCAACTAAAGAAAATAAATCTAAAACCAACAAAACCAAGGCCGCTGAAATTTTAGGTAAAGACCTTGCCGAAAAGGCCGTTAAGGCCGGCGTAAAGAAAGTCGTTTTTGACCGTGGCAGTTATCGCTATCATGGTAGAGTCAAAGCCTTAGCCGAAAGCTTAAGAACTAACGGTTTAGAATTTTAATTTTATGGAACAACAAGCAAACAACAACAATAGAAGGGGACCGGCCGGTCAGGGTGGTGCTCAAGGTGGTAACAACAACTTCAGAGGCAGAGGTGGTGCTCAAGGTGGTAACCGCCGCAACAACTTCCCCAAGCCAAAAGGAGACGGCTACAAAGATAAAGTTTTAAACATTGGTAGAGTTACTAGAGTTGTAGCCGGTGGTAAAAGATTTAGATTCCAAGCCACCATCGTTATTGGCGATGAAAAAGGTAAGGTGGGCGTTGGTATCGGTAAGGGTTCAGACGTAGTTCAGTCCATCACCAAAGCCAAGTCTGATGCCATGAAGCACATGATCACGATTCAACTCGACAAGAGAACAATCGCCCATGATGTTGACGCTAAATATGGTTCCGCAAGAATCATGATCAAGCGAGCCAGTCCCGGTCACGGATTAAAAGCTGGTGGCGCCAGTCGCGCAGTCTTAGCTTTAGTAGGCATCAAAGACATTACCGCTAAAACCTTAGGCAGCACGACCAATAAGCTAACTAATGCTATGGCCACCATCAAAGCCCTAAAAACGCTTAAGAAGAAAACTAATAATCAAAAAAATGAGCCAGTTACATCAGCTCCAAAGAGCGAATAAAAATTCAAAAGAAAAACCTCGCGTCGGTCACGGTGGTAAAAGAGGTACTTATTCAGGTCGCGGACAAAGCGGTCAGGGTCAGCACGCTGGTAGAAGAACTAGACCTGCCATCTATGACTTGATGATGCGCCTACCAAAGCTTCGCGGCCGAGGTAGAAATAGCTTTAAATCTCTCACTGGGAAACCAGCAGTTCTAAATCTTAAAGATTTAATGAAGCTCAAACCAGAAATCAAAGAGGTAACCGTTACCGTTTTATTAGAAGCTGGTTTAATTAAGAAATCTACTATTAATAAGAGTAGTGGTAAGATTAAGATCTTAAACAACGGCCCCATCAGCCGAAAATTTACCTTCGTAGGCATGACACTCTCAAAGAAAGCTCAGGAATCTGTTAGTTAATTAAAAATTAAATCGAAAAATAAAAGACTGGTAAACTTACTAAACAATGAATAAAATTTTAAATATTTGGAAAATCGCCGATATTAGAAACAAGGTTTTAGTAGTGACCGGTCTTTTATTTTTCTTTCGTATCTTAAGCTCTATTCCTTTACCAGGCGTAGATCTTTTAAAACTTAAAGCTCTCTTAGCCTCCAACCAGCTTCTAGGCTTTTTAAACGTGTTCTCTGGCGGCTCCCTAGACAACCTTTCCATCGTTATGATGGGTGTTGGTCCATATATTACCGCCACCATCATCATGCAGCTCTTAACGATGATCTTTCCAAATCTTAAGAAGCTTTATTACGAAGAAGGCGCCATCGGCCGCGCCAAATTCAACCGCATTTCCAGATACATTACGGTTCCTTTAGCCGCCCTCCAATCCTATGGCTTTTTAAATCTTCTCAACCAACAACAAGTCTTCACGGACTTTAGTTTCAATACCGTTATCACCAACGTCATCGTGGCAACAGCGGGCAGTATGATCTTAGTCTGGTTAGGCGAATTAATTTCCGAACAAAAAATTGGTAATGGTACCTCCCTTATTATCTTCGCTGGTATCTGCGCCAACCTCCCACAAGCTCTGAAAAAACTTTTCTTAACCTATGACGCTACAATGCTACCTACCTACATCGTCTTCGCTATCGTAGCCATTTTAGTCATCGCCGGCGTAGTGTTTGTCACCGAAGGCGAACGAAAAATTCCCATTTCTTACGCTCGCCAAGCCAGAGACGGCAAAACCGGTAGTGTCGACACCTACCTCCCATTAAAAGTTAATCAAGCCGGCGTTATTCCAATTATCTTTGCAATCTCGATTCTTTTATTCCCTCAATTCATCGCCCAAATCACCAGCGCCTTCAATCCCTCTTTTGGCGCTAAAATTAGCTCCATCGTCAACCCTATCCTAAACAATCAATTAATCTATGCCGCCCTTTACTTTGCTTTGGTAGTGCTTTTCACCTACTTCTACACCTCGATCACCTTCGAACCAAAAGAAGTAGCCCTTAACTTACAACGCAGTAGCGGCTTCGTCCCCGGTATTCGTCCCGGTGAACCCACTAAAGAATATTTAGAAGGCATTGTTAATAAAATTACCCTTTTCGGCTCAGTCTTCTTGGGTTTAATTGCCATCCTTCCTTTAGTCATTCAATATTTTGCTAACACCAACATTTTAACGATCGGTGGCACCACTCTTCTCATCGTAGTTTCAGTTGCCTTAGATTCCATGCGTCAAATCGACTCCCAGCTAGTCATGCGCGAATACGAGGTGGTATAATCCACTCATGAAAGATTTTAGTGGTATCACTATTTCACTAATTGGTCGCCCTGGTTGCGGCAAAAGCACACAATGTAAATATCTTCACGCCTATTTCGAAGAACTAGGCTACAAAGACATTGTTCACTTTAGCGTTGGTGCTCTTTTTCGCGATCTCGCCGTTAAAGACACGGTGTTCGGTCATTGGGTTAAACAAATTTTAGACGAAGGCGGCCTACCACCAGACTGGATCGCTCTCAGTCTCTGGATCGAAGAATTAAAAAATCGCCTTATTAGAAAAGATCAAATCTTAATCATCGACGGCGCCCCAAGAAGACTCATTGAAGCTGAGGCTCTAGATAATATCTTAAGAGATATCGGCCGCCCAGCAGTCATCCCTATCAATTTAGAAATTAGCGAAGAGGAATCAAGAAGGAGACTTGGAAAGCGCGGTCGAGATTTTGATGATCCAGTCGCCAACGAAAATCGCCTTGGTTGGTTTAACACCAACGTCATTCCAGTTTTTAATCATTGGCAAGACAATTTACTCACTATCGATGGCAACGGACCCAAAGAAGAAGTTTGGGAACGTCTCAAAAAAGGTATCTGTAATTAATAATGATCTATTTAAAAACCGAAAAAGAAATTGCCATCATGGCCCATGGTGGCAAGGTCCTCGCCACCGTTTTGAAAAAGTTAGCCGATACCGCTAAGGCCGGGGTTAATCTTCAAGAACTAGACGCCCTCGCTTTTAAATTAATGACCGAGGCCCACGGTCAACCAGCTTTTTTAGGCTATCACCCCGAAGGCGCTAAGCATCCCTACCCACACTCTATCTGCACCTCCTTAAACGACGTCATCGTCCATGGTCTCCCTAAAAACTACGAATTAAAAAATGGCGACATTTTAAAAATCGACGTCGGTTTTTACTACGAAGGTTTTTACACCGACACCGCAACCACGGTTGCGATCGGCGAAATTAGCAAAAAAGATCAAGAA
>JAHFLM010000010.1 GCA_023244865.1 Candidatus Harrisonbacteria bacterium
AAATCTCGCAACCCCATCTCTTTTTTAAAAAGCAGTTCATTGTCATCGCCCTCGACAACCACGACCTCATTTTTAATCACATCTTTATCACTCACATAGTGGGCTTTAGTCACCACCTCCCCCGTCACACCCAATCGCCGATTCTTATCTTTCAAATCCAAGCCCTGCCTCTGCCCAATCGTATAAAATTGGGCCCCCACGTGCTCCCCCACCTCTTCACCTTTTTCATTTACCACCTTACCTTTTTTCTTTGGCAAATAATCACTCAAAAAATCTTCCAGAGTAATCTGACCCAAAAAACACACTCCCTGAGAATCCTTTTTATCAGCTGTTAATAAACCCGCCTTTTTAGCAATCTCTCTCACCTCAATTTTTAATAATTTTCCAATTGGAAAAACAATTTTCTCTAACTGACCTTTTTTTATAGCCCATAAAAAATAAGATTGGTCTTTATTTTTATCTAAAGCCGCCAAAAGCTTACCGTCTTTCACCTGAGCATAATGTCCTGTTGCCACCAAATCCGCCCCCAAAGCAATCGCCTTCTCAAAAAATAATCCGAACTTAATCTCCCGATTACACATCACATCCGGATTCGGCGTCTCACCCCGTTCGTAGCCAGCCACCATATACTCCACCACTCTTTTTTTATACTCCTCCTCATAGTCAAAAACATAAAAAGGAATTTTTAATTCCTCAGCGACTCGTCGAGCATCATTCGCATCCCTCTCACCACAACCATCCACATTAAAACAACGCAAATGCACCCCGATCACTTCATGCCCCGCCTGTTTCAAAAGCAGCGCCGCAACAGAGCTATCCACCCCACCCGACAAACCAATAAAAACCTTCTTTTTTGTCACAGTGCTTTACAAAATAACATTTTTTCGCTATTATATCAAATACCAATACAACATTATGTTAACTTATACCGAGCTCAAAAAAGGCCTCGTGATCGTCTTCGAAGGCCAACCATTCGAAATCGTTGAATCAGATTTTCTACGCATGCAGCAACGCAAAGCCGTAGTCAAACTTAAAATCAAAAATATTATCAATGGTAAAATCTTAGATCGCAATATTCACGCCTCCGAAAATTTTGAAGAGGCTGATGTCAATAAAAAAGAAGTAAAATTTCTTTATAACCATCGAGACGAGTATTGGTTTTGCGACATCAACAACGCTACCAATCGCTTCGCCATACCATTTGAAAATATTGGCACCCAGGCTCAGTTTTTAAAAAATAATACAGTGGTTGATGCTCTCGAATACAACGGCAAAATTGTTAATATAAATCTTCCCATTAAAATGGATCTCAAAGTTAAAGAAACTCCTCCGGGCGAAAAAGGCGATACTGCAACCGGCGGCAAAAAACTCGCCGAACTAGAAACGGGTGCCAAAGTTAACGTCCCACTTTTCGTTAACAACGACGATGTCATAAGGATCAACACTCAAACCGGCGAATACGTAGAACGCATCGAAAAAGCCTAATAAATAATCGACTAAAATTAAAAACCGACTATTTAGTCGGTTTTTAATTACTACTTAGACACTCCACAATTAGGACAGAATCTCAAACCCACCACTCTATCCATGCCACAAGCGTCACACTTATCTTTCATTTGATAGTGACACGATGGACAATACCGATCTTCATTTCTTAAGCTCATATTACAACTTGGGCACTTATGATTTTTCAAAGCTCTAATCATCACCGCCTCCTTGTTATAAACCCTCTTTTGAATTAAATAAACAATAAATCCAAATATTACGGGCACAAGAAGAAAGGTGGCGTAATAAAATATCGTTACCAAAAAAGCAAACTGTGCAAAAAATTGCATCAGCCACTGTATTAACTCGCGTGGAATTATTCGATAAATAAACAATATACAAACCTCGCTAAAAAGTAAGGCGAATATCCCAACCACAGCACTCCAAATTATCGTATACTGAGAATTTTCTCTTTTGTTTTTAAAATACTTCCTCAAAGCAAACCATAAAAGAGGTACGATAAACAAAAATTGTAGGAGGGCACGCTCAAATTCTACTAGTTTATTTTGAAAATTATAATCAACAAAAACTCCAGCAATTCTATCTTTATAATTATTTACTAATGACTTTAAACTATTCTCGATATCTGATATTTGAGCATTTAAAACCGCCTCTTGCTGCACCAAATCAGAGTAATAAGCCTGCTGGCCAATAATATCCCCCTTTATTTGATTTTTATCATACAAAGAATTCTCCCTAGCGATCTTCTCCTGTAAAGTTAGAGAATAATCACCCTTCAGAGAATCTATATTATTTTTTGCACTATTAGAATTATTTCTAACATCAACTAATTGCCTATTTAAGCTTATAAGTTTAGCCCTCAATGGAAAAGCTACCTGCATAATATCTTCAATAAAATATTTTTTTTCAAAAGAAGAATAGTTACAAGTAAGGTACTCGGGCTCATTATAATAAGTATTGTAATTATAAGTATTACTACTTAAAAAATTATTTAAAAAATAAACACAATTAGAAAGGGGCTCTGGCCCACTAATACTTGAAGATAAAGAATCGATAAATCCCTGACCCCGCCACACTCCTAAAAGCACCATCATAATTAACAAAAAATAACCTAACTTAGTAGTCTTTTTCTCACTAATTTCCTCGTAAGGAGCAAAAGGCTTTATTTCTACCTCAGAAAGTTTCTCTTTCTGTCTAAATGGTAACCACATATCTAAATTATATCACAAAAAACATTTAAACCTCACCCTCTTTTTCTTTCTTTAACGCCTTCCCTAAAGCCTCCCTCAACTTACCTAAATCCACCGGTGGCTTTTCTCCCATAATTTTATGAAGAGGTCTCACATCCTCTTTCTTAACTTCAGATTTATTTTCCAAAAGACTACTTAAACTTGCCCTCTTTGGCTCATTTACAGGTTTAAACTCCGTATAATCTTTCTTAATAAAAACAGGCTTAGATTTAGTGGGACTTTCCGCAGAAGCAACTCTCTGCTCGGTAGGACTCGGAACAAAAGTAGTATTTGATTCGATATGGTTTAGATTAGAAGGGGTATTCAATACCTCTCTCGGCTTTTCAAGTCCGCTAAGCGCTGGTCTCTCAAGTGACCCATTCTCAAAGCGAGGCTCAGGAGTAGGCGGCTTCTTATTCATCAAAATATCTGGTGCGCGGTCCTCCCTAACGAATCTTGGTCTTTCGGGTAATCTACCCCTAGCATCATCCTGTGATGAGCCATAACTTCGAGGAGCGGCTGGTCTAGAATCATTACCTCTAAAAGGAGCTCTCGGCGGAGCATCGTAACCACCCCTAGCTGGTCGATCATCAAACCTCCTTGGAGGCCTACTATCATTACCTCTATCGTCAAAAGCCCTAGGTGGCCTATCAGATCTTTCATAAGAGTCCGCCCTAGGTCGTTCCTCTTTCTTTTCAGGCACCCATTCCTGAGCAATCCGCTCATCCACCTTTGCTTTTGGAATAGCATAAATCTCCCTTGAATTTCGAATGATTGTTTCCTTGTGATTAATAGGCGGTCTTGGTGGTGGTCCCAAAGTTCTCGCGCCAAATGGCCGAGAGGCAATCCCATCAATCATTAATTTCAAATAAATATGATATTTCGCCAAATTCACCAAATCATGCCCCACGTACTCAGGCTCAAACTCCGGCTCTAAAAATTCCGCGTCCTTTGCTCCTACTCTAAAAATAATCATCGTTCCCACATTACCAAAAATTGCCGAACGCACCGTCGTATTATTGTCTTGATCTAATTGATCCAAATACTGATTCGCCACAATCAAAGATAGCCTGAATTTTCTTGCCTCAGACAAAATATCTGCAAACGACTCGGTCGCAAAATTCTGAAACTCATCTACGTATAAATAAAAGTCTGGTCGCTGACTTTCGTGCACATCAATACGCGACATCGCCGCGAGCTGAATCTTTGTAATCAACATCGCTCCAAGTAATGCTGAGCTATCTTCTCCAATTCTTCCCTTAGACAAGTTCACGATAAAAATCTTCTTTTCATCCATCGCCTTTCGAATATCGATAGAAGAAGTTGGCTGACCCAAAATATTTCTAATTAAGGGGTTAGAAGTAAGCTGACCCTCCTTGTTCTGAATGGCCGCCGTAGCCTCAGTCTCAAACTTCTGACTATATTTCGCATACTCATCCACCCAAAAACTTTTAATCACTGGATCTTTCAAATTCGCCACAATCCCCTTTCTGTAATCAGGATTATTCATCATCTTCTGCACCGAAAGCAATGTCGTTCCCGGATTTTCCAAGAGTGCCAAAAGCGTATTATTTAAAATATACTGCATTCTCGCCGACCAAGCATCCGCCCAAATCTTCTTAAACACCCCCATCATCGAAGAAGCCACCAAGTGCCTCAAATCATCGCTCACATTTTCTAACGGGTTAAAAGCAATCGGAAACTCCATGTCCGCCGGGTTAAAATAAATCACATCCTTCACGCGGTGTTCAGGAATATATTCCAAAATCTTCTCCGCCGACTCCCCGTGAGGATCCAAAAACGCCAATCCCTTTCCAGCATTAATATCGTCCACCACCATGTTTTCAAGCAGGGTGCTTTTACCCACACCCGTCTTTCCTAAAACATAAACGTGGCGACGCCTATCATCCTCCTTAATGCCAAATTTCTTAAACTCATTTCTAAAGCTTGTCTCCCCTAAAATTGTAATATTCTTGTTATTATTCATAAATATTTAAATCTATTCCAAATCCTCCAAAGGCAAATTCGACGGCGGTGCACCCTTCTTAAACTCAACCGGTCGCAAACTTGGTGATTCCACTAAAATAGTTGGATAATGATAAATTGTAGCCAACTCTTCGATATTCATAAACGAAGTTTTCTCAGCAAAATTCCTGAATTTAAAATCATCCCAAAAAAGCCTCTTCTTAGCAAAGCCCTTCGCTGACTTACCAATCCATTTCACCGCCCAATGACCTAAAACCGCCGTCATTCTCATCGGCCTAAAACTATTTTTATTCAAAGTCGCAAACTGATTAAAAAAGGAGGCTACCGCTGAAATATTAGACCGGCTAAAAGAGCTTTTGTTATCCATAAAAGCAAACCTCACAAACATTTCGAATCCAAGCTTAGAAACCTTATCCTCAATACTTCTTGCCACATCCTGCTCCCCCTTAGTTAAGCTAGTTAAAGCCGGCTTCTCCTCTTTTTTATCCTCTGGCCATTCCGGCTCACCCCCTACTAAAATCACAAATAAATTATTAATCGCAGCAAATACATAATCTAAAAATCCCACGTCTTTTTTAGGCTTTCTACCTATAATCTTATCCCGCTCCTTTTCCGCCTGCTTTTTCCAATCATCTCCTTTCGCCCGCAAAAAAAGCTGCACAAACATTCTCTCACCGCCCTTCAACTTACTCATCACTTCAACAAGTGATGCAATTGGGTCAATTCTCTCTTCGTCATTCTTAGCCTCAAAAAATTCCGGCCAAGTCCTAATTGGATAAGCGCTATCTTTAGCTAGGGCATAATCCGCTCCAAAAATATCCAAAAAATCATTAGGCAAAACCTCCGGTAAGTCATCCATATAATCAGGCACCGCCTCGATTTCCGCCTGAGGATACTGAGCGTAGATTGCCGACTCAATTAAATTTCTAAAATCATTTTTGATTCTAATGTAAAAATAAATCCCAGAAGCATCCCCCACCATTTCAAAAGTCGTCACAGTTTCAACTACTCCATTCCAATATTTATCCCAAGGAGTAATTCCAAAGGAATATGTTCCATAGAGTGCCGCATAAACCTGTTCCATCGCGCTCGGAACCCTTAAAAGCTCCCTAGGCACTCGCACCCTAAGTAACAACCACTTTATTTTAGCCGCCGCGTAAGATTCAATATAATAAAGCCACAACTCCCAAAAAACGCCCATAAAAATTATCGGCAACACAAACCACCAAGTTGCTAAAAACACCTCCCAAGTTGCCACCGCAATCCCCAAAAGCACACTCGCCACCGAAAATCCCATAAGAATATTATATCACCTCTACACTAAATTTTAAAAAATAAAAACGACCACTTTTTGGTGGTCGTTTTTATTTTTAAGCCTTACGAATATTGTATCTCCCGTCATCGTTTCTCAAGAAAGACTTCTTGTCCTGCAAGTTCAAGAGCAATGTATTTTCCTTAAAAATTCTCTGATCCAAGACTAACTTGATAATCTCTCGAGAATTTTGAGGTCCATGCTTTTTCAAAATTTCTGCAATCACCTCCTTCGCAGTTCCACTCATTAAGTTAAACTCTCTCAAACCATAGATACCTCGGCCAACAAGAACAAACCTTTCATCCTTAATTAATTCGTTGTGAACGGTTTGAGGATTGGTTACCTTACCCTTTCTAAACTTATTAATTTCAGAAGTTAAAAGTGTGAAGTGCAAAGGCTTTTGAGATTTCTTTAAAACCAAGTAAGCCCAATCTCTAGATGTCTTAGGGCAAATCTCACTCCAAGAAGAAGGACCGAAATCGCTATAAGCATTGGTAGCAAATTTCTTTGATACCGCAATAAAATTATTCGCAATCTTACTGTCAAAATCCTCAGTGGATACCACTGTCGCAAAATGCGCCTGATAACTATTCTTCAAAATTAAATCATCTTTCTTATTCTTTAAGTGATCACTCAAACGATCGATGAATCTTTCAGCTCTCTTGTAATCATCTCGAGTCAAAAACCAAAAAGGATGAAACGCCTTAGCGTCACCTTGATAATTAAAGGCACCGGAGCTCTCCAAAATGAAATGAATCTTGCTATTATAAGCCTTGTCGACTGGTACTGTAGACAAAACACCCTTCAAGTCATTGCACAAAGAAGTCGCTAAATGCACCCCACCGAGCTGCCTCAAATGAGTTCTTACGTGATCAACGATATCATTAAACTGACCGTCACTAAACTTCCTTCTCACTGAAGAAAGGGCTAAAGCCTCGATTTGTCTGATTCTTTCTCTGGTCACGCCATAGCGATTACCTATTTCAGCCAAGGTTACCGGCTCTCCATCTTCCAAGCCGTAACGGCCAAAAACCACGTCCCTTTGTCTAGGATTTAGATCTTTTACTAAGGTGCTTATGACTTTGTCTACATTGTATTTCATATTGCCTTGTTTTGTATTTTGTTATTATTTAGATTATAAGTCACAATCCAAAAGGTTGTCAAGTACCCTAAACCACCCTCCCCCTCCAGCTCACAATTAAGGAGGAAGCCACGCAAATTGACGAATATGTTCCAAAAACCACTCCCACGAGAATCATTAAGATAAAATAGCTCAAAGACACTGGGCCTAAGAAGTATAGAGCCAATAAAACGATCACCAAGGTCAAAGAAGTGTTAATCGAACGAGCCAAAGTCTGGTTCAAGCTACGATTTACAAGGGTAGCGAAGTCTTCCGTTTTCACCGCCTTCCTCAAGTTCTCTCGAGTTCTGTCTAACACCACGATCGTGTCGTGTACAGAAAACCCAATCACCACAAGAATCGCCACCACCAAATTAATCCCAACTTCCAGACCCTGAAAATGTCCTAAGATTGCCGCCAAACCCACCGGGATAAGCGCATCATGAAATAAGGTTATTAAAGTCACAAGACCATACTTCCAAGATTTCACCGGATAAGAAACCTTTCTAAAAACAAAAGTCACATAAAGCGAAATTGTCAGCAAGACCAAAACAAAAGCCCATAAGGCCCCTCTCTTCAACTCACCCCCAATCAAAGGACCGATACTTTCAAAGCTGAGCTCCGTCATCGCTCCAAACTTATCAGTCATTTTCTTAGCATATTCTTTATGACTCGCCTCAGAAATTTCAGGTAATCGAATCACGTAGCTCTTAGAGCTAGGTTGATCTACTACTGAGTAAGCCTTCATCGCCAAGTCATTACCCACAAAATCTCTTAAAGCCTGAAGCTCCACCGGCTTCTCAAAACTAACCTGCCAAGCACTTCCGCCCGAAAAATCAATTCCTTCTTTCAAGCCCCAAACTCCCACTGAAAGGATCGCAAGCACCACCATTAAAGTGGAGAAGACGTAATACAACCTTCTATATCCAACAATATTTAACATATTTTTTATTTTGATTTATTTCTTCTAACCGACTTAAGTAATGTTCGAGTTACCGTAATCGCCGTAAACATACTCACTAAAACACCGAGCAATAAAGTCAAAGCAAACCCTTTTACAAAACTCGAAGTAAAATTATAAAGAATGAGTGAGGTAATAATCGTAGTCATATTCGAATCTCGAATGGACGGCCAAGCTCTTCTAAAACCCTCCTCAACCGCTGAATCATAAACCAAGCCATTTTTAATCTCCTCTCTCGTTCTCTCGAAAATCAAAACGTTTGCATCTACCGCCATACCAATCGAAAGAATAAAACCAGCAATACCCGAAAGCGACATTGTAATTCCCAACAATTTAAAAATTGCGAGCGATAAGAAAATATAAATTAATAAAGCCACTGAAGCAGCGACTCCAAACAAATGATAATAAACAACCATAAAAGCCATCAAAGCAATCGTGCCTAAAATACCCGCAAAACTAATTTGCTTCAAAGATTCTATTCCAAGAGAAGCTCCGATTGTCTGTTGATTCACCAAAGTAATTGGCGCCGGCAACGCTCCCGCGTTAAAACGCTCCACTAAACTTGTAGCATCTTTAATAGTAAAACCACCAGTAATTTGAGCCTTACCTCCTGAAATCTTTTCTCGTACTGTCGGTGCCTCCATCAACTTTCCATCCAAGAAAATCGCCACCTGCTTTCCCACGTTCCTACCAGTAATCTCTTCGAATAACTTCGCCCCCTCATCATTAAATTCTAAGCTTACTTGTGGCTCAGATAACGCACCATTAAAAGCCAATGAAGCACCTTTAATATAACGACCGGTTAAATTAGTAGGAAAAAAAGTCTGACCCTCTGAAGTAGAGCCACCGAACTCTGCAAAATATAATGTTGGCGTCGAACCAATCTGCTCAATCGCCTCAGAAATATATTTAATTCCAGCCAAATCCACCACCAAACGAGACTTCTCACCACTCTGCGCCACATAAACCTCTGGCTCACTTACACCGAAAAGATTCACACGCTTCTCAATTACATCCCTCAAACCATTCAACACCGAATCCTTATCAACACTTTCCACCTTTGATAAGTCCACCTCGTAAACCAAGTGACTGCCACCAATCAAATCCAAACCCAATTTCCAAGGTCGAAACTTATACTGTTCATCAAATCGACCTGGGAGCACAAACACCGCTGCTAAAATTGCCAAAGAAACAACCAAACCGGCAAAATAAATTGGTCTCAATTTCATATTTTTTAATTAAAAGGGATTATACCACAACTTTCATCTTTCGCAAATTTTTCAAAAAATACCCCTCATTAAGTTCAAATTTTTAAATCTTTAAATTTCCACTATAATATAGTTATGACCCTATCAAGCCTCTTCCTTTTTCTTTTTTTAACTCTTCATAAAGTTTCTAACGAAATTATTCTAATTAACCCCGCCAAAGTGCAGGCAGAAACTTTCGATCCTTTTGCCGCACCTAAAAATATTATTTCTGGTACGGGTAATAAAAGCTCCGTCTCAGGCACCGGCAGTCAAAACAGTATCTCTGGTTACGGCGGCCAAAATTCCGGCCAACCAATCTCCAACCCCAGCCGAGCCGGACTCTTATTACAGGGCCGCACAGGTGGAGGCACTAACAATGGCACAAACGGCGGCTTAGATTTCCCTAGCCCCATCGGCCTCTACAACTTAAGCGGCGTCGCTAGTCGCTTCCTCTACATCCTGCAAGTCATCGCCGTTCCTATCCTGGCTTTAATAGTTTTAATCGCCGCCTGGAAAATCTTGGTCGGCGCCACAAGCGGCAAGTCCGACACTTTAAAAAGCGGCCTAAAATTAATCGGCTACGCCGCCATCTATTTCGCCATTCTCCTTGTAGCAAGTGGCATCCCCTACGTTATTAAACAGATTATCGGATTCTAAATTAAAACTTAGCAATCCTATCATTCAGAGCCCAATTCCGTTTGATTCTCCAAAGAATCAATTCGGAATTGAGGCGTGGAATCTATTCAATATTTTAAAAAACAAAAAACCCGGTTAAACCGGGTTCGCCATCAGAGGGTTATACCTCGTCATGATGGACTTTTGTTAGTAGTTCAAATTCACCTTGTCGTGATCTTCACGACTCCCTCAGCACTCAAAGCAAGGAAGTCAGTCTCTCCAAGCTTCTCGTGCCCTCGCACTTGATGCGGCAGCCACGCCTGGGTTTGGAAGTGGACTTGCCCACTCCAAACAGCGTTGTATGCCACACCAGGCGCAATCGAAACCTTCACGATCTCACCACGCTTCACCACGACCTCGCGCACTTCCGGCCGGCCACTGTAGCCAACCTTGATGTTGCCGGTGACGTCCTCAACCGCGTTCTTGAAGTCAACCAAGCGATCGTACGCAAATAGTTGACCCTCAGGCGTGAAGAAGATGCAGCCAATGACCGCGATGGAAAGGAGCGTCCCCACGACCTTCGTGAGATAACCACCCGCCCCACCAGCTTGCTTGCACCTGTCGGCGACCGCATTTCGCGCGGTCACTTTCAAGGCCAGCTCTTCCAGCTTGGCAGCTTCTTGTTCGGCCAGCTTCGCGGCGGCTTCGACAAAAGCCAGGTCACCCTTCTTTCGCGCGAGCAACGCATCTTGCTCCGGAGTGAAACCACTCGGACCCACAGGAACCGGAGCAATAGCAGCCGGAGCAGCAGGAGTAGGAGCAGGCTTCTGAGGAGTCCCAGCGAACTTCCCCGCCGCAGAATTTGCGCCCGGAATAGTCGGACCAGCACCACTCTGAGCAGCACTACCAGTAGAAGAAGCAGCAGCAGCATTCGGATTCGGAGTACTCATAGCGTCACGCATTCCTTGTGTCTGAACCATATTTAGTTGGGAGAAACGAAACATTCGCACCCCCTTCAATGTACTTAACTATTATACCATATAACTATCCAAAAAGTCAATATGGGTCAAATAACCCAGTAAAACCTACATTTCAGACAAAAAAACCCGGAAAGTCCTGAAACTTCCGGGTTTTTAATCCATATCCTGCTCTGGCCTAATCGGCTGCTGAATCACAGCCATTGGCGGCATTCGCACATCATCTACAAAAAGATTGGCGCCGTCCACCACATGCATCATGAAACCAGTAAATATATCCTTCTCATGCCCTCTTCTCACGTGCTCTATGACAGCTACCTTGAAAAACTCCTCATCCCCTAAAATCTGCCACACACCATTCTTATCCATGAAAGATCGTTTATAATCTCTTTGACCATCTACACTAAAAATATTCCTTTTATCAAATTCGATCACCGCCTGATCTTCTCGCCATAGCTGCAAATACGGTCCTCGATTAAACAGAAACAACGACCTAACGGTAATCACCTCCGAAGCCTCATCAAATCGAAATTCTTTCCGATGAGTCTTCACGTTAATCATCGTCATCCCCGCTTCTCTTGTTATTTCAAACTTGCCACGAGGCGTAGCTCTTGTACAAGAATAATAATCATTATGCACCAAATCCCAACCCTTCATATTCATGGGTTTTCCATCTTTGGTTTGCTTCACAATACACCTCCTCTCCTTTCAAAGAGCTATGACAGCTTGGCTTTAATTTTCTCGGTCAATTTTAACGGATCAGCCTTACCTTTTAACTTACCCATCGCCATCCCTACCAAAAACTTCAAAGCTGACTCCTTGCCCGCCTTATAATCAGCCACCGCTTTCTCATTGGAGCTTAACACCTCTTCGATCGTCTTTTCAATAAGGTCGGCATCTTCCAAAACCCCCAACCCTTCTTCCTGAACTATCAAATGTGGGTCTAAACCCTTCTCCTCAATCTTAGCAATCAAGTCTTTTGCCACTCTAGTAGTTACCCCACCCTTAGTCGCAAGCTCTACTAAGTGCGCCAAAAAGACTGGCTTGATTTTGGTCGTCACCAAACTCAAACCCATCTTATTTAAAAAGCCCAACATGTCAGTGGTTAAAAAGTTAAAAAGTAACACCGCGCCATTTTCAACTCCCGCCTGTTTCAATTCCGACACCGCCTCTTCGTAATAATCTGAGAGCACTGCATCATTCACCAAAATCTCCGTCTGAATCTCATTCAAGCCAAATTCAGAAGCAAACCTCACCCGCTTTTCTGCCGGTAATTCCGGAATCGATTCCTTAATCACATCCAAATTAAAAGCCGAGGCATCAAATGGCGGAATATCGGGTTCTGGAAAATAACGATAATCATGCGCGCCCTCCTTACTTCTCTGAGAGACTGTTTTCAAATTCTTATCATCCCAACCCCGAGTTTCCTGCATAATTTTTTCACCCTCTTCTATCACCTTCTTCTGCCGAACTAATTCATAATCAATAGCCGCTCCTAAAGCCTTAAATGAATTAATATTCTTCACCTCCACCTTCGTCCCCATATTCCAAGAAATGTTCGCCTCAAGCCTCATTAAGCCCTTTTCCATATCCGCCTCACTCGCTCCTAAATATTTAAAAATTAACTGCAACTCGCGCGTAAAAGCCATAGCCTGCTCCGCCGAATGAATATCCGGCTCAGTCACGAGTTCCATTAAAGGGGCACTTGAGCGATTATAATCAACTAAGCTTCCATCCGGAGCGTGAATCAAACTACCAGCATCTTCTTCTAAATGAATTCGTGTAATTTTCACGCCCAAAAGCTCACCACCCAAAACCAAGGGTTCATCGTATTGAGAAATCTGATACCCCTTTGGCAAATCAGGATAAAAATAATTCTTCCGATCAAACTTCGATCGTCCAGCCGAAAACACCTTCCCACCTAAAGCCAAGCCAGTTTTTAACACCAGCTCAATCGCTTTTTTATTTGGCACCGGCAACGCCCCAGGATGTCCGGTACAAACCGGGCAAATGTTCACATTCGGATGAGTTTCGTTCGGATCATTCAAGCAATCACAAAACATCTTCGTCTTCGTAAGAAGTTCCGCGTGAATTTCCAAACCAATTGTCGGCTTTCCTAGGCTATCCTTCATAACAATATATAAGCACAGATTTTTACTAGATTCTACTACTTACAAAAGTCGCTTCAAAAGCTCCTCGGGAGTTTCGATTACCTCGTGAATCAACTTCCGAGACGAAGGCTCGTCGTAAAGATCGTGTGGATAAGTTCCCATTAAAGTCTTTGGATGAAGTGAGAAACAAAGCTTCCCTGCCATCGCTGCCGCAAAAAGTTCGCCAGTCGTATTCACCCCCAAATACCCATCCTTATTAAATACAAAACAAACATCCGCTATTCTCACCTTTCTAAACAAGTGATCATAGACCTTCCCCGCCACCGTCATTTTATAATAATCGTTTTCCAACCTCTCTCGCTCTCCCATCGCTGATGTAAATTGAGCCTCCATATCCCCAAACTCCGGCTCAAGAATCACGATGTGCATATTCTTAGCCATAGCCAACTCTTTTAATCGGTTAATAAAGTCTCGAAGCTCCTTACTAAATCTCTGGCTCGAGCAAAAAACTACTGATCTCATTCCCACTATTCTACCAACAAAAAAAAATCGTGCAAATAAAAAAATGTGGAATAAAAAAACCGACGCTTATCACGTCGGTTACAGCAAGCTAATCACCTACTCGATACCCCACATATAATTAACCACTCGATCAAATAAGTTACCAGTGATTTTTTCCTGAGGTAGCAATTTTCCGTCATCACTTTGGCACTTAATCTTCCAATATGAATTTGGATCACGCACACACATCAAATCATAGACTGTCTTAGCTTGTTTCATAGCCACCACAGTATTTTCTACCTTATCCATATCAGTCGCCCTAGCTCTAGCCAACCTTTCAGAATTTTCAGCCGAAACGTCCAATACCAAATTAATCGGCCGCTGAATACCCAGAAGATCGTGTTCAAATTGAGTGACCCAAGCTAAAAACTTTTCAAATTCCTTCACCTGAGTTTCATGACCATTTAAAATCCTACCGCCGCAATGGGCAATATTCGAAGCAGTCCAACGATCAGCAACCACACCATCATAATCACTATCAGCCAAAAGAGCCGGGGCTACTAAATCAAGCGCTACCGCCAAACGATCATGAGCATAAAGAGAAGCGATTGCGTATTCATTACCAACATCCAACTCCTTATTTCTCCACCGTTCAAGCAGATAACAAGCTTTTGACCCATAAGCTGGCGTCGCCACCTTGAGAACTCTTAAGCCATTTTTTTTCAAAGCTTCAACTAATGCAGTAGCCTGAGTCTGCTTTCCAGTCCCATCCTGACCTTCAACTGCAAAAAAGTATTTCTTCTTTTTCAAACTAGCACTCGACGGACAACCTAATTGTGGAAAAACCATAATTTCAGGAACTCCTTTCTTCGACACGCCATAATTCCTAAACGAAGGCGGCCAACACAACAAAAAATCAAAGAACTAGTTCATCTAACTAACGATGGCTAGCATTATACCTCATAATTACAAAAATAAAAATAGCCCTTTCGGGCCATTTTTATTTACTTTGTAACTTCAATTCCCATATTCTTCGCGGTCCCCATAATAATCTTCTTGGCCGCCTCTAAATCATAAGCATTTAAGTCCACCATCTTTTTTTCTGCAATTGCAGTGATATCACTCATATTCACCTTACCCACAATCTTCTTTGCCCCTTCTTTTGAACCCTTCTCAATGCCAGCCGCCTTCTTCAAAAGCACTGATGCTGGAGGAGTCTTTAGCACAAAAGAAAAAGTACGGTCTTCGTAAATCGTAATTAACGCAGGAAAAACCAAACCAGCTTCCTGATCCTTGGTAGCCTCATTGAATTGCTTACAAAAATCCGCAATGTTAATACCCTGAGGTCCTAGGGCTGTGCCCACTGGAGGTGCAGGATTCGCTTGCTTCGCTGGAATCTGAATTTTAACCGTCGTTTTAATCGCTTTAGTTGCCATATAAATGTTGGAAAATTATACCCTATAACTTCTGAATTTGCAATGAGTCTAATTCCACCGCTGTATCACGCCCGAAAATTTGCACGAGCACCTTCACCTTACCATGCTCCTCATCTATCTCATCCACCTTACCATCGTAATCTTTGAAAGGCCCGTCGGTAATTTTCACTGGATCTCCTGGTAGTAAATCAATCTTAAAACCAGTCTCTTCAACCCTCATTCTCGATAATAAGGCATCTACCTCGGCCCTAGCCAAAGGTACGGGTTTAGTAGTTTCCGAACCCACAAATCGAGTTACGCGAGGAGTATTACGCACTACATACCAAGTATCTTCAGTCATCACCATATCCACCAACACATAACCAGGATAAATCTTTTCCTCAACAGTGCGCCTCTTACCATTCTTTACCTTGATCTTTTTTTCCTTCGGTACCACGACGTCAAAAATCTTATCGTTCATCGCCAAAGAATCTACTCTTTGTTTTAAATACCTAGCTACCGCGTCTTCATAGCCCGAATAAGTATGCACCGCATACCAATCTCTTGTAGGTACTTCCATGAATTTTTTCTCTTTATTAATCATATTATCTTACTAAAATTTTATCCCAACCATAAAACATCAAAGCATCAAAACCACCTAAAAAGACAGCTGCCAAAAGACTCATCATAATGACAACCAAAGTCAGCCTAGTGGTCTGCTCTAAGCTTGGCCAATTAACCTTGTAAAACTCACTCCTTGATTCTCTCAAGAAATCTAAGACTTTCTCCATTTTTATTATATTAGATTAGAAAATTTAATACTAAATGTCAAGGTTTTGGACGTCTAATGAGTGAGTCTGAATAAAATGCTTTCGGGGCTCCACGTTACTCCCCATCAAAATATCGAACAAACTATTAGCCGATTCCGCATCCTCGACCTCCACTTTTTTCAAAGTTCGAAACTCTGGATTTAAGGTAGTTTCCCAAAGCTGCGAAGCATCCATTTCCCCCAAACCTTTGTAACGTTGAACACTTAATCCCTTCTCCTCCCCTCCCTTACCCATCTTCTTAATCAATTCATCTTTAGCCGCATCATCAAAAGCATAAACCATCTCCTTACCCTTTTTAACCGAGTAAAGTGGCGGCTTAGCAATGTAAATATGCCCGGCATCTACAAGTGGCCTAAAGTGTCGGTAAAAAAGTGTCAAAAGTAAAGTTCTAATGTGCGATCCATCCACATCGGCATCTGTCATAATAATAATCTTATGATA
>JAHFLM010000011.1 GCA_023244865.1 Candidatus Harrisonbacteria bacterium
TTGGAGCAGTTGCACACGGCATTTTCTGCGTGTTGAGGAATTAACTCTGGCAGGAAGCCTGATCTACCGCTGTCGCGGTTTACGCAGTGAACTAATTCGTGAGCCAAACTAGCTTTTGCTGGGCCACTTTTTTGATTTCTGCCAATTCTAATAGTGTCGCAGCTTTTGAAAGCGTCATCAGCTATACTAAAACTACCGCCTTGGCCTTCGGTTAAAGATACTTTTAATTTTTCGGGCAGGAATTTTTTACCTGTTAATTTTTCTATTTCGTCTTTTAATGAAAGATAATCTTTTATGACTGTTATGGCTTGATTGATATTGATGGAGGGGTTTCTTGGATTGAAGTTGATTTCTAGATAAGGTTCTAAAATTGTAATTAAGCCATAATCACCGTCCGTATTTTTTAGACCGGTAGCCTTCATGATTTGATTGGCTAGTTCGATGTTGTTTGTTAGCTCTGGGAAAGCTAAAGCTGGCTGCCAAAAAAAGAAGAAAAATGAGGTAATGAAAAAAAGTGGCAAGAGGAACTTAGCCATTTTTTTATTTTAGCATTTTAGGATGGGGATTATTAGTATTGATAATGAACTGGATCCCCGGGTCAAGCCCGAGGATGACAGACTGGGGGAGGTGACAGGATATCGGAAACGCGCTAAGATCAAGGCACTTTTTTATGAAAGACAGGATTGTGTTTGATATTGAAACTAAAAATACTTTTGCGGATGTGGGGGGGCAGGAGAATATTGATAAGCTCGACATGTCGGTGACGTGTGCTTATTCATATAATGAAAATAAATATTATACTTTTTGGGAGTCGGATTTGGAGGCTTTGGGGAAGATGCTACAGGATGCATCTGTTGTGATCGGGTTTGCGATTAATCGGTTTGATCTGCCGGTGCTCGCAAAATATTTTAAATTTAACATTGATAAGGTGCCGAGAATCGATTTGCTCGAAGAAATCGAGCTAGCTTTTGGGAGTAGAATTGGGTTGGGGATTGTGGCGGAGACGACTTTAGGGATTGGGAAGAGCGGGCATGGGCTGGATGCGATTGAGTATTGGGAGACGAAGAATTTTGAAGCATTGGAAAAATATTGTTTGCAAGATGTGAAAGTGACGAAGGAGCTTTATGATTTCATTATTAAGAATGAGTACGTGCTGATTCCAAAGAGATATACGAATGAGATTGTGAAAGTGCCGGTGGTGATTAAGCCTTTGGAGATTCCTTTGAGTTTGTTTTAGGCCTGTCATCCCGGAATGAAATGACGGGATCTGTGTGAGATGACTTATTTTGTTTATATAGCTACGAATAAAAGTAATGGTGTTTTTTATATTGGCGTGACTAATAATTTAGAAAGACGTGGTTATGAACATAAAAACAAGTTAAATTTTAATAGTTTTACTGCTAAATATAATGTAAATAAGATTGTTTATTATGAGCAGACTGATGATGTGAGGGTTGCTATAGAGAGGGAAAAATTTTTGAAAAAGGCGAGAAGGATTTATAAATTAAATTTGATTAATGGTTTAAATCCAAAGTGGGATGATTTGTTGGCTTTCAGAAGCTGAGCGATGTTTCAGATACCGTCGCTATGCTCCGGTATGACAGATTTTTTGTCTACATGTCATCCCGGAGCTTTGCGACGGGATCTGTGTGGTGTTTCAGATGCGGTCGTTTTACTCCCAGCCTTCGTCAGAGACTTTGGCGAGGCAAGCCGGTATGACAGGGGTGGTGGCATGACCCTCCTTCGCTGAAGCTACGGAAGGGCAAGGCAAGTTTATTATTAGGATGACAATGGTGACGGGGTTTTTCGGTTAGTTGTAAGATTTAATTTATGCATATTGCTGATTTGGATTTGAATGAGGATTTTGTGCGGGCTTTGGATTTGCTTGAAAATTCGGAGAAGCATCTTTTGATTACTGGGAAGGCGGGGACGGGGAAGTCGACTTTGTTGAGTTATTTTCGAGACAAGACGAAGAAAAAGTTGGTGGTGTTGGCGCCGACAGGAGTGGCGGCGGTGAATGTGGGTGGCGAAACGATCCATAGTTTTTTTGGATTCTCGCTGATGATTGAGGTGATTGCGGCAAAACAGTTGGGTGCACGGACAAAAAAAACTATTTATGAAAGATTGGACGCGATTATTATCGATGAGGTCTCGATGGTGCGGGCGGATCTGCTTGATTGTGTGGATAAATTTTTGAAAGCGGCGCGGAAAAGCGAGCTGCCTTTTGGCGGCGTGAGAATGATTTTTTTGGGAGATCTATATCAGTTACCACCGGTGTTTAAGGAAGAGGAGAGTGGGTTGTTTGGGAGTGTTTACAAAACTTTTTATTTTTTTGGGTCGATGGTGATTCGGGAAATTTTGGAAAGTGGTGATTTGATATTGGTGGAGTTGGAAAAAGTTTATCGGCAGAAGGAGGCGGATTTTCTTTCTGTGTTAAATAAAATTCGGGAGGGGCGGGCGGATTATGATGGGTTAAATTTTTTAAATAAAAGACATGAGGTGCCACGAGCGCTTTTGCCGGGTGAGATTATGCTTACTTCGACAAATTATTTGGCGGAGAGAATGAATGAGGGGAATTTACGGCAGATTGATTCGGCGGCGAAAGAATATAAGGGGGTGAGGTCGGGGGATTTTGCGGAACATACTTTACCAACTTTGGAAAAATTGGCGTTGAAAAAAGGGGCGCGGGTGATGACTTTGAATAACGATGAGCGGGGGCGATGGATTAATGGAACTTTGGGGGTGGTTAAGGAATTAAATAAAGATACGGTGGTGGTGAGGCTTGATAGTGGGAAGGAGTATGAGATTGGGCCTTATGTATGGAATGTTTATAAGTTTATGTTGAACGTGAGTCGAAATACGGTGGAAGCGAAGGAGGTGGGGAGTTTTGCGCAGTTGCCTTTGAAGCTTGCATGGGCGATGACGATTCATAAGGCGCAGGGGAAGACTTTTGATAAAGTAGCGTTGAGTTTGGGGCGGGGGGCGTTTGCGGCGGGGCAGCTTTATGTGGCGTTGAGCCGGGTGCGAACTTATGCTGGCTTAACTTTGTTTTCGAAAATTAGTGATGAGGATTGTATTGTGAATTATGAGGTGGAGGAGTTTTTGAATCGGCTTAGAGGGTAGGGAAGAAACTAGAGAACTAGAATCTAGAAGCTAGTAGAAGGTGAAGATGAGGGGGGAGCTAGATACTAGTCTCTAGATTCTAATTTGTGCTACAATATTTTTTAGTTCTTTTATGTTTAATAGAGAATTTAATTATTCAAAAACTTAAGAAGGGGGTGTGCTGTGTTAAAGAAATTTTTGCTGATGCTATTGATGTGCTCGACTTTGTTTATGGCGACGGAAGCCTTTGCTGATCATAGGCATCATCGGGGTGGAAATTGTGCGCCGCAGCGTGGTTATTACACTCCTCAGTACAACTACGGTGGTGGGGGAATGGGTTTGGGATTTAGCTTGGGGGGCGGTAGTAGTCGCGTTTACATTGGCGCTCAGCCTAGTTATCAGCCACAGTATGGTTATGTAAATCAGTGGCATTGGGATGCTTGGGGACGTTGGGTTTATGGCCCAGTGTGGACTAGGGTTCGGTGATAATGTTGAATAGATTCCACAGGGAATCAAACGGAATAGGGCTCTGAATGACAATGTCAAATAAGCCTCGATTTTTTCGGGGCTTTTTAAACTGACTTTATTCATGTGGTGGGTAGTAATATACCATTAAGTTCAACGTCCTAATAAGGACCACTTGGAGGGGTGGTCACGTTAGTTCTTTTATAATTTGCTAATTATTTAATTTTGTGACATGATTTTGATCAGTTCGTTGAGGTTCGATTTTGACCCTTTTTTTGAGCGATAAGTTACATAAAATGCAGCTTATTGCAGGAGAATTGTCATGACTAAGAAACTTTTGTGGATGATTTTGACGTGCTCTATTTTGTTTATGGCGGCGGAAGTTTTTGCTTTTGGTGGTCGTGGCGGCGGTGGTCATACAGGGGGTTATTCAGGTCACCATGGTCATGGAGGTGGGGGACACTCCCATCATCACGGTAGTGGCGGCGGTTACACTTCAAGTTTGTTGGACTATCGAGGTTCTAGCTACGGTGGTGGATACAGCAGTTATGGGTATTCGCCGGGATTTTATAGTGGATATGGAAGTGGCTATAGCAGCTACGGCAGCGGATATAGTGGATTGAGTTTTGGCTTGAGCCTTGGTGGTTCGGGTTACTTTCAACCTTATTCTCAGTCCTATCAACAATCAGTGCCCGTGTATGCTTATCGTAATCAATATTACCGAAGTTGGTGGGGAGAATTGCGTTATGGTCCCGTACTTGTTCGAATTAGATAAAAAGCTGGCATGTAAATTAGTTGGTTTGAAAGTTAAGCCCCGAAAATCGGGGCTTTTTGTTTTTTAACTTTATTTAACTTAGACTCTATGGACTACCTTTATTAAACGTATAATGCGTTAAAGTTTAGATAGGCTTATTTTAAAAAAATATGAAATTTGAATATTATTCGGAAATTTTGCCAAATGGCTTGAAAGTTTTTGTTTGTAGAGATACTTATAGGCCGCTTGTGACGGCGGAGCTTATTATTAAGTCGGGATCTCGTTATGAAAAAGTAAATGAGCAGGGTTTTGCGCATTTATTAGAGCATATGTTTTTTCATGGAACTAAGACCAAGCTTGATAAGTTTGCTATTCACTACCCAATAGAATCTAGGGGAGGAGATCTTAATGCTTTTACTAATAAAAATACAATTTGCTTTATAGCCACTTTATTAGATAAGGATCTTGAGATTGGCTTAGAGACTATTTCTGACATGGTTTTGAATCCAACTATCAACGATGAGGCTTTAGAGATGGAAAAGGGGGTAGTTATCGAAGAGCTTAAGCGGAGTTATTTAAATAATTTTGGTCAGCTAAGTCGTTACTCTATGTATAGACAGGTTTTAGGTGAGAATCATCCTATTAGTCTTTTTAATATTGGTACTGAGAAGTCGATTAGATCGGCTGATCGGGAAACTTTAATGAATTATAAGAATAATCTTTTTACGCCTGAAAGATCGGCCTTACTTTTTTATGGAAATATTTCTAAGGATGAGGCTATTGAAATGGCGAGCAAGCATTTTTCTAATTGGCAGAACAAAAATAATCAGGTTATTAATGATAAATTAGTTAGTTCGCCTCAAAAAAGATTTGCTGTAGAAGTTGATGCGAGAGTTCATCAAAAGTTTATTAATTATGGTTTTGTGTTACCTAACTATAGAGAGGTAGCACTCAAAGAGCTAACAGCTTTTAATTTTTTAAAAGAGTTTTTAACTTCAGATATGACTAGTTATTTGACTAATCAAATTCGAAGTAATGGTTTGGCTTACGGAATTAGTTCTGGCTTGTTTTTATCAACCGACATTTCTCTTTTTAATATATTTTGTCAGAGCAGCAAGCATTTGGAAGTAATTGATCAGATCAAAAAATCTTTAATATTTGTAAGAAGTATAAATGATGATGATTTTTCAAAATTAAAAACAAAAACTTTGTGTAAGTTTGAGATAAATAGCACTGGAACCGGTGAGGCTTTAGATTTATTTGTTGATAATTTTATTTTTAATGAAGATTATAAGTTAGAAGACTTAGAAAATTCTATAAAAGATTTAACTCTTTCAGATTTTCTATCTACTATTGAAAAGTACTTTTTACCAGCACAGGAATATTTAAATATTTACTCGGATGTTAGTTTGCCAGACTTCGTTTTTTAAAACTTGCTCTTGAGTTATTTTCTACTTATTATTAGGCGTAAATGGCAAAGAAGACTTTATATTTTGATAATGCGGCTTCGACGAAGCTCGATCCTGCGGTGAAAAAGGCGATGATGCCTTATTTTGATAAGATTTATGCTAATGCTGGCGGTTTACATTTGATGGCTCAGCAAGCTTCGGCGGGGATTTATGAGGCGCGGAAGCAGGTGGCTGCGACTTTAGGGACGGGCTTCAGGCAAATCTTTTTTACTGGTTCGGCGACGGAGGCGAATAATATGGTGTTGCGGGGGGTAGTGAAAAAATATGGGAAGGGGAAGATTGTGGTTTCGACCGTGGAGCATGATTCGGTGCTTGAAACGGCGTTGGATTTGAAACGTGAGGGGGTAGAGGTGGATTTTATTGGGGTGAATGAGGAGGGAATGCTTGATTTGAAAGCTTTGGAGAAGGCGATTGATAAAAACACGATTTTAGTTTCTTTGATGTATGCGAATAATGAGATCGGGACATTGTTTCCGATTGAGAAGATTGGGAAGATGATTCGGGAGAAGCGGGCACTTGGTTTTCCTGTGCTTTTTCATACGGATGCGGTGCAAGCGTTTCAATATTTGGATTGCTCGGTGGAAAGATTGGGAGTGGATTTCTTAACTTTATCGGCACATAAGATTTATGGGCCAAAGGGTGTGGGAGCACTTTATGTGCGAGATAGAAGTAATCTAGAATCTGTGATGACTGGTGGTGGGCAAGAAGAGGGATTGCGCAGTGGGACGGAAAATACGCCTTATATAGTGGCAATGGGTAAGGCGATGGAGCTTGCTCAAAAAATAAGAGAGAAAGAAAGTAAGCGGATTCGCGGCTTGAGAGATAGGTTGTGGCAGGGGATTCAGAAGATTTTACCGGAAGCAGAGTTAAACGGTAGTTTCGAAGAAAGATTACCGAATAATTTAAATATTTATTTTCCAGGGCGGGGAGCGCAGGATTTAGGGATTGAATTTGATTTATTTGGCATAGCGGTGTCGCCGGGAGTGGCTTGTGCGGCCCGGACGGCTAAACCATCCCATGTTTTAACTGCTTTAGGCATACATGATGCTCGGCCGCATCAAAGTTTGAGGTTTTCTTTGGGGAAATTTACGACGGCGGAAGAAGTGAGGGCCTGTTTACAAATCTTTAAAAATAGGTTTAAATAGAGGGAGATAAGAGGATAAATTAAGTATTCTTAGGCTTTACGTAGATTCCCATTTTCATGGGAATGACAAAGAACGTCGATAACCAATCATTAATATTTTATTTATATGAAACAAGGAGGACAGCATAAATTTACTTTAAAAGCTCAGGAAGCCTTGCAAGTGGGCCAGGATTTGGCGGCTTCTAGGAATCATGGGGAGTTTCGAGGGGCGCATTTGCTATCGGCTTTAATTGCTGATGGGCAGTCTTTGGTTCAGCCAATGCTTGCACGAGCTGGGGTGGATTTGCAGGCGCTTTTTCATGAGATTGAGCAAGATTTAGGACATTTGCCACGAGTTTTAGCGAGTTCTCAGGTGGGGCAGCTTTATTTGTCTCAGGAAATCATGGCTATTTTAGATAGGGCTTTTAAGATTTCGGTGGCGCAAAAAGATGAGTTTATTTCTTGTGAACATTTACTTTTAGCCTTACTCGATGTGCCTTCGACGGCGCAGGAGATTTTGGCTTCGTTTGGCTTGAGAAGGGAGACGATGATTCGAATTTTGGCGCAATTGCGGGGTTCGACTCGGGTGACAGATGAGGCGCCGGAAACTAAATTTCAGGTGCTAGAAAAATATGCGGTGAATTTAACAGATAAGGCGCGCGATGGAAAATTGGATCCGGTGATTGGGCGTGAAGAGGAATTGAGGCGCGTGATTCAGATTTTGAGCCGTAGGACGAAAAATAATCCGGTTTTAATTGGTGAGCCGGGTGTGGGAAAGACGGCGATTGTGGAAGGTTTGGCTCAGAGAATTGTGCAGGGCGAGGTGCCAGAACCACTAAAAGGAAAAGAAGTGGTGATGCTTGATATCGGGTCTTTGATTGCTGGAACTAAGTTCCGCGGCGAGTTTGAAGATCGATTGAAGGCTTTTATTAAAGAAATTAATAACTCTCAAGGAAAGATTATTCTTTTCATTGATGAGTTGCATATGATTGTGGGCGCAGGAGCGGCGGAAGGTGCGGTGGATGCGTCTAATTTACTGAAGCCATCTTTGAGTCGCGGTGAGTTGCGGGCGATCGGGGCGACAACTTTAAAAGAATATCAAAAACATATTGAAAAGGATTCAGCTTTAGAAAGGCGGTTTCAGCCGATTTTAGTGGAAGAGCCAAGTCCGGAAGATGCGATTGCAATTTTGCGAGGCTTGAAAGAAAAGTATGAGGTGCATCATGGTTTGAGAATTTCGGATGAGGCAATTATTGCTTCGGTGAATTTGTCGGCACGATATATTACCGACAGATTTTTACCTGACAAAGCGGTGGATTTAATGGATGAGGCGGCGGCGGCCAGAAGACTGGAGACCGAAAGTTTGCCACGCGAGATCGATACTTTTAGACGAGATATTACACGACTTGAAATAGAGAAGTCGGCTTTGACGCACGAAGAAAATGATTTGAAAAATAAGAAGCGTCTAAGTGTGATTAATAAAGAATTGAAGGAATTAAAGGATAAGAATGATGAATTGTCTTCAATGTGGCACGCAGAGAAACTGGCTTTCGAAAATTTACATAATTTAAGAAGGAAGATTGATGAGTTGAAGAGAAAAATCGAGGTGGCGGAGCGCGAGGGTAATTTAGAAGTGGTGGCGCAAACTTTATATGGAGAGTTGCCAAAAGCTGAGACCGATTATAAGGCTTTAGAGAAGAAGCATTTTGGTGGGAAGACGAAGTTGCAAAAAAGCGAGAAGTTTTTAAAGGAGGTAGTGGATGAGGAGGACGTGGCTTCGGTGGTATCTCGCTGGACGGGGATTCCGGTTAATAAGATGCTTGAGACGGAGGCGAAAAAATTATTAGGAGTAGAGGATGATTTGAGGAAGAGAGTAGTTGGTCAGGAAGAGGCAATTTCTGCCATTGCTAGGGCTTTGAGGCGTAGCAGGGCGGGTTTGTCGGATGAGAATAAGCCTTTGGGATCTTTTATGTTTTTGGGGCCAACAGGTGTCGGTAAAACCGAGCTATCAAAGGCTTTGGCGGAATTGATGTTTAATGATGAGAAGGCTTTGGTGCGCGTGGATATGAGTGAATTTATGGAGAAGCACGCGGTGTCGAAGTTGATTGGCTCGCCGCCGGGTTATGTAGGCTACGACGAAGGTGGGAGTTTAACTGAGGTGTTGCGTCATCGACCATATTCATTGATTTTATTTGATGAAATTGAGAAGGCTCATCCTGAGGTGTTTAATATTTTGCTTCAGGTTTTAGACAATGGAAGATTAACTGATTCTAAAGGGAAGACGGTTAATTTTAAAAACTCGATTATTATTTTAACTTCGAATGTGGGGAGTCAATATTTCCGGGAGGCGGCGACACAGATTGGGTTTGGCACGCCATCGAAAGAGCAGCTACAGAAAGAAAAAGAATCGATGTTTAAGGATAAGGTGAATAAGGCACTAAAGGATCGCTTTAGGCCGGAGTTTTTGAATCGACTGGATGAGATTGTGATTTTTAACGCGTTGAGTCGCGAGAAGATCGAAGAGATTGTGGAAATTCAATTGAAACAAGTGAAAGCGAAGTTGGCTCTGAAGGGGATTACGGCGGATTTTGCGCCGGCAGTGAAGAAATATATCGTGGAGCATGGATTTGATCCAGACTTTGGAGTGAGACCGATTAAGCGTTTGATTCAGCGGGCGATTTTGGACAAGCTGGCCGATAAGATTATTTCTGGTCAGGTGAAAGATGGCGGGAAGGTGAAATTAGATTTTATTGGTTCGGAATTAACGGTTAAAATCTAGAAATTAAGAGTTAAGAATTAGTAATTAGGAGGTGAAATTTATTTAACAAAAAAGAACCTTGAAAGGGGTTCTTTTTTGTTAAGTCTAGTTTTTGTGATAAGATTGGCTTGGTTTTTTTACAAGAAATGGAGTGTGCGTAATGGAAAGAGTGGTTGATTTTACTAGATCGGGATTTGATCACGATCCATATTCGCTTGGGTTGATGCAGGGGCGGTATTTTAGAAGGCAAATTTTGGAATTACATAAGGTATTTCGGGATTTTGCTAAAAAGCAGGCGAAGGCAAAGTTGGGTTTTTTTGGGGGATTACTTCTCGATTTGCCGCTGACTTATTTTTTAAGTCGGGGTGAAAAATTTGAGCCGTTTATTGATCAGTGTTTTCGATTGGAGATGCGAGGGATGGCTCTAGGGGCAGGAGTAGATTATAACTTTATTCGGATTATTAATGTTTTGGATGACGTGGTTAATCTTTCCCTGTGTTCGGCGGTGGGTGTTCGAGATTTGGCGACCAGTAGCTATGTTTATGCGGCGAACCTTGATTACCCAATATTTTTGGAGACGATGCGGAATAATGTGTTTGTGATGAAGAAGGGTAATTTCATCAGCGTCGGTTTTCCGGGTTATGTTGGAGTTTTGCGGGGGGTGAATCGACATGGTTTGTTTCTGGCGTCGCTGACTAGTAAGACGAAAAAGGCGAGTAATCGCTTTGGTGTGCCTAATGGGTTGCTTTACAGAGAGATTATTGACGGAGCTCATTCTCTTGAGGAAGCCCTAGAATTAATTAGGGGTGCTTATCTTGGAGCGAGTAATAATGTGCTTTTGGGGACAAAGGACGAAGCACTCCTTGTGGAATTCAATCGAGATCATGTTTGCGAGATTGGGCGGAAGTGTAATATGGTCGCGGTGACTAATCACTTTCGTTCGCCGGCGCTTACTCCGTATCAAGAAATGGTAAAGCCTAATTTTGAAATTGAGGTGAGGCCTGAGCATACCGGGAAGGATTTTAGTGAGCGACGACTTCGTTGTTTAGGGAGCTTGGATGTTTCTAATTTGAAAGAGGCTTTCACTAATCAAGAACCACTTTTAAATGACGGTACCGTATTTACTACTTTGGTGGATTTTAGTAAAAATGAACTAATTGTGGTTATTCCGCATCGAAAGGAAGAATTAATTGTGCCACTTACTTGGTGAATTAGAGATGTTAAATAATGCCGCCTAGCTTAAAGCTTGAGCGGCGTTTTAATTTGAGAATTTTGAATTTTAAGGATTTGGTTTTATATTGGAGGCATTCGATGTTTCAGGTTAATCAATTACATATTCCTCACAAGACTTTAATAATTAAGAGTATTTTGGTGGCTTTTTTTTGGTATCAATACGCTGTTTTTGGAGGATTATTTTGGTTTTTGGGGTGGCTTTTAGTGGCTGGTTATGGCTTTTTTAGGCCTAGATTAAAGTTTTCACCTCAGTTGATCTCTTTTATTGTTTGGTTTTTAAGTGCTTTTTTGGCTGCTAATTATGATTTTTGGCCATTTGTTTTGCGGTATTTAAGTTTGGTTTTAGGGGCGATTTTCTTTGTGATTTTGATTTTGCATAATGAGGTTTTGGAGGATCCTGGTATTTCTAGGAAATTTGAGACCGGGAAGATTTTGGCCTTGTTTTATTTGATTTTACTAGGTTTTTTTAGTATTAATTGGGCTAGTTTTTATGTTTTGAAGTGGTTTTTGACCACTATTTTATTAGGTTTTTTGTGGTTTGAGTGGTTGTTGTGTGAAGTGCCAACTGAGGGAACCTGCCTGCCGGCAGGCAGGTCTTTTTTGAAGCCTTTAGTGGCCAGTTTAGCGATAGGGTTGTTTTCGGCAGAAATGCTTGTAGTTTTGAGCTGGCTGCCTTTCCAGAGTTTGGCTTTGGCTAATTTTGCTTGGATTTTTGAGGTTTTGAGCGGGGATTTGCTGATTAGTTATTGGCATGAAAAACTTGATTTTAAAGGTGTTTTTAGGGATATTTGCTTATTTTTAGTCTTATCTTTAGTTATCTTGCTGACGGCTAGCTGGGGGAGATTGGGAGCGATGTAACAAAACAATTTGTTTTCACGTTATCCTTTGCAGAACTCCCAAAAAGTTTGTTTTTCTTTCGTTTAGCTGATTTTCAGGAAAAAGGCTGATTTTTTTACTAAAAATCTAGGTTTTATGAGGTTTTTGGTGGAAAATAGTGGCTTAAAGGGCATTTATGTTCTTATGGATTGACTTTTTCGGTCAATTCGGCTATAATAGACAGAATAACAAATTGAATATCACTTGTTTGGTGTGAGGCCAAAGCAAGACTGTAGTTATCCCTAAAGGGTAGCGCTCAAGCTTGTTTTTACTCACTCCGAATCAATTTCGGAGTTTTTGTTTGTTATTAGCAGTTATCAATCTTACTTTCATTGATTCCCAAAAGGAATCGAGGTCGATGATAAGACGATGACTTGGCATGAAGTAAATAATATAAAAGTAAATTTGTCGTTTTGAATCATTTTACAATGAAAAAAACAATTTCTAAGATTACGTCCATTGCGCTTACTGCTTCAACAGTAGCTTGGATTGCATCTGCTTCTTTTGCTCCTTTGGCTTTTGCCGAAAGTGCTGCTGAAGTGGGTCAATTACAGGCCTTGATTGCGCAATTGACTTCTCAATTATCTACGCTACAAGGTGGTGCAACAACTACCACTGCGATGACTGGTTCTTCTATGTGGCCAGCTGGTATTCCAGCCGGTTTTCGTTTCACTAAGACCCTCACTCTTGGTGCTCGATCTGAAGAAGCTACTAATTTGCAGAGGTTCTTAAATGCTGTTAATCCAGCTTTAGCTTTACCAACCACAGGTTATTTTGGTCCTATGACTAAGAAAGCTGTGATTTGGTATCAGGATGCTAATGCCTCTGATGTATTAGCTCCAGCCGGTTTGTCTAAGGGTACAGGTTTCTGGGGTTCCTTAAGCAGAGCGAAGGCCAATTCGACCTTAGCTTCTTGGGAAATGCCAGTAGTAACTACTCCTAGCACGACCACAACTACTACTACGACTACTCCAACTACCACTACTACAACTACTACTACTTCTACCCCAGTGGGTCAGGGTTCTACTGTTGATGGTTTGATGGTTTCCTTGGATGCTAGAACTCCAGTTTCTTCCAATGTTCCTAAGGGTGCCGCTGGTATTCCTTTCTTGAGCATTGCGATTTCTGGTAATAGCACTCTAAATGCCTTGACCTTTAAGAGAGTTGGTTTGGGCTCTTCTGCTGACTTTGCTACTGTCAATTTATATGATGGTGGTTACAGATTAACTTCTGGCAGAAGCGTAAACTCTACTACTAACGAAGTTTCCTTTACTGGTTTGAACTGGAAGATTATGGGCTCCAAGACTTTAACCTTGGTAGCTGATATTTCTTCTTCGGTTTCTTCTGGTAACATTGACGCCTTCAATTTGGTGGCTGTTAATGGCACAACCTTGGCGATGCCTATCAATGGTAACTCCATGGCTTTTGCTGGTTCTACCGTAGGTGGTATTACTGTCACTATGACTGGTAACGGTTCTTCTAACGGTTCTATCTCTAACCCAACAGTGGGTCAGACTAGCGCTCAATTAGGTGAATTTAAGTTACAAGCCAATTCCGTTGAAGATTTATGGGTGAAGAGAGTGGTTTTGTACAACGTTGGTACAATCAACTCTTCTAACTTAAACAATTTAATGTTGAAGCAAGCTGGTACTTTAGTGGCTAAGTCCGCTGGTACTGCTGGTAGAGACTTATTTGTCTTCGACTTCGACCAACCTTATAGCTTGTTGAAGGGTCAGCAAAGGACTTTCCAGGTTTATGGTGATGTGGGTGCTTTAGCTAGAGCTTCTGAAACTATTAAGTTTACTGTGGACAACACATCTGATGTGTTTGCTACTGGTGCGACTTATGGTTATGGTGCGGCTGTAACTAACAGCGCTTCTGCTTCCGTGGCTAACGTATTAACTTTGCGTGGCGCTGAAGTAACTTTGAGCTTCAATGGCCCTATTACTAGGGATATCGCTCAGAGAGCCCAAAATGTAACTTTATTTGATTTCTCTATTGCTTCTAAGAACAATATTGAAGTGAAGAAGTTAAACTTTGTGGTTGATTTGGCTAACATGAACACAACTAGCGCAGAAGGTTTGGACAACTTTAAGGTTGTTGATGCCATGACTGGTGCGGCTGTGACCTCTTCTGTTGATTTGCAACACGGTGTTGCAACAACTGTGGGTGGTGCGGCTTTAACTCCAAATGGTAACAGCTCTAACACCTTCTCTTTCAACGACTCGATTAACGTCGCAGCCGGTGAAACTAGAAAGTTCTTGGTAACTGCTAACGTTAACTCTTTAGTGGCTGGTGGTAACGAGACTGCTAAGGTAACCCTTGGTACTTTCGGATCTACCGACATTAAGAACTTGGATAACAATCAATTCGTAGCCGTTTCTACCGATTTAGTGCCTAACAGCACGATCGTGGGTAACGTACAATCCGTTAAGACCGTTGGTTTGACCGTTTCTTTAAACGCCAGCCCAGCTTCTCACACGATTGTTAAGGGTTCCGTTAACGAACCTTTGTTAGGTTTAAACTTCCAGGCGACCAATGGTGAAGTTAGAATCAATAATATGACTCTAACCGCCGATGCTTCTACTGGTACCGATGCTCAATTAAGAAATGACTTGAGAACTCTTGGTATCTATGGATCCAATGGTAGCTTAGTGGGTAATTCCACCAAGCAAAACTTGACCTCCTCTTCCTCTGTTTCTGTCGCCACTTTCAATAACTTAAACTTAGTTATTCCTAATGGTCAGACCGTAACTGTTTGGGTAAAGGCGGATCAAATTTCGACCGATGCGACTACCTCCAATGTTTACTTTGTTTACTTAGCTGATATGTCTGCTGATATTTCAGCGACTGACGTTGATGGTAACAATTTGACATTGTCTGGTTCTGTTAACGCCACTCCAACTTCTGCTGTGACTGTTAACGCTCCTCTTATCCAGGTTGTAGCTGTAAACGATCAAGACACCGAAGCTGCTATTGTGGCTGCCAATGGTGAAAGATTGTTAGCAAAGTTTGATTTCTTTGCTACCAACTCTGATTCTCAGGTCAATAAGTTGCAAGTTGGTTTGGATGATGATAGCACCGCTGGCACAGATCCATCTGCTACTCCTTTAGCTGCTTTAACAAAGGCGGTTAGAGAAATCAGATTGTACTCTGGCGATACTTTGATTGCGACTGGTATTCCTGCCGCTTCTGGTAGTGATGCTGGTACTTTCAGATTCGAAAATGCCAATGGTTTGTTCACTGTCCCTGCTAATCAAACAAAGCAGATTCAGGTCCGAGGCTTGTTAGGTGATATCACCGGTGTAACTGGTAGCGCGACTACTGGTACTTCGATTTTCGCCAAGATAGCTTCTGCTAACTTCGAATCTGTTTCTGGAACTACAAAGTTAACTACGTTAACTAATACTCCAGTAATTGGCAGCTTGAAGAGAATGTATCGAACTATTCCTACTGTTACGGTATCCAATCCTTCTTCTTCCGTGCTCACCGTTGGTGAAAACGAAGTGTTGAAGTTTACGATTGCAGCTGATCAAAATGGTGACTTAGATGTTTCTAAGGTAGCCTTCAATGTTTCAGCTTCTACTAGCGTAACTATTGGAAATACTGATGCTGACATGAAGGTCAGAACTGCTTCTGGTGATGTGTCTTTGGATGCTGCTACCGATATTAGTGCCACTACTGGTGCTATTACTGTGGGCGCCGTCTTTGCTACACCAGAAAGAATTGCAGCTGGTACTTCTAAGACTTACAGCTTGTACTTGACTGTTAGTGCTGTTCCTGCTGGTTCTGGTTCTCTCTCTGCGAGAGTGGCTCGAGCCGAAACGGACATAGTAACTCCAGCGGCTGTATCTGGTCTTTATGCGGCTAATAGCTTTGTATGGAGTGATCGTGGCGTACAGCCTCACACAACCAGCACTGCTGATTGGCACAATGGTTTCTATGTTAAGACCTTACCTTCGTCTACAAAGGCGTTGAGCAAGTCCTAAACTAGGATACTATTACTGCATAAGTACGAAGGGAGCCCCCGAAAGGGGGCTCTTTTCGTTTAAAAATATTTGGTTTTTGTTTTTATCCACAAGCGGAATATTTAACTTTTGTTATACTAAATGGGTGAACCCCGTTAGATATTTAAATGTCTAATGTGTTTCATTTAATCTATTGGCTTGGAATGAATATTTATGTTTATAAGTCGTTTTAAATTTATCTAATGGGGTGAAGGTTTTGTTTCATAAAAAAACTTGGACGGTTGTGTTGCTTGTAAGCTTTTATTTGATTTTGATTTATATTTGGCGGACGAGTAATTTTGGCTTTGATAAGTTGAAAGATAATGCATCGGATAATTTTTCTGGATTTTGGGGTATGTGTCGTTCTGGTAGCTTTGTTGATGAATTAGCCAATCGTGAGAAGGGGAGCGCTCCTCTAGATGACTATATTAATAGGGTTAATCAGATGATAATG
>JAHFLM010000057.1 GCA_023244865.1 Candidatus Harrisonbacteria bacterium
ACTCGCTGGTTTTTTAGAGCCCCATCGTGGGGTGATCAACTTCACCGATAAGACTGGCGCACTTATCCCCGCCATAACCAACAAAACCTATTCCACTATTTTTGCCGTACCTGGCGAGATTGGGGATTTTGAAGAAACAACCAATTATCTTTCTGATTTTTTAGACATTCCGGAAGCTAAAATCAAAAGTTTAATTGGTACTAAAAATACCAAATCACTTTATCGACCAATCTTAAAAAGAGCCACTGATAGTGATATCGAAAAGATTAAAAAAGCTAATCTTAACGGTATTTATGTGGATGAGGAAGAATATCGTTACTATCCTTTTAAGACTAGTGCCGCCCACCTTTTAGGTTTCACTGGTCCATCAAGTAAGGATGACAAGCGCATCGGTCGCTATGGTTTAGAAAAGTTTTTTGAGACTAAGTTGGCCGGAGTCCCAGGCAGAGTTTCTAGTGGTAAAACTTTTAACGCTAAGCAGGGTGAAGATTTGAGCTTAACTATCGATAAAAACATCCAGGCTAAGAGTGAAGAGATTTTAAAAAATCTTTACACCAAATTTAAAGCCACTGGTGGGAGCATTATCGTATCTAGTCCTAAAACCGGTAATATCTTAGCGATGACGAGTGTTCCTAATTTTGACCCTAATGAATTTAGTAAATCAGCTATCGATACCTATCTTAATCCTGTCACTCAAGCCGTTTACGAACCGGGTTCAATTTTTAAGGTTCTAACTATGGCCATTGGTTTTGACACTAATAAGATCACTGAAGCCACTACCTATAACGATACTGGTCAAATCATCCTTTCTGGTAAAACCATCAAGAACTGGGATTTAAAGGCTCATGGCAAAGTTAACATTAGGCAAATCATCGAAGGTTCAATTAACACCGGGACCGCTTATGTTGGAAGCTTAATTGGTCGAGAAGATTATTATAAATATTTAGTAAAATTCGGTTTTACAGGAAAAACTAATATTCAGTTACCCGATGAAGTGGTTGGTAGTATTTCAAATGTCAAAAAACCTTTTGAGATCAATCTCGGCACAGCTGCTTTTGGTCAGGGTATTTCTGTTACCCCTATTGCTCTCCTTAAAGCTGTTTCTGCTTTAGCTAATAAAGGTATTATGATGCAGCCCAATCTTTTAAAATCTCAAAAACCAGTTTCATTAGGACGGATTGTGAGTGAAGATGCGGCCAAAAGAATTACTTCTATTATGATTAGCTCGGTAGATAAGGCTGAGGTGGCCAAGCTTAGTAATTTTAAAATTGCCGGTAAAACTGGTACAGGTCAGGTCCCAGATTTTAAAAAAGGGGGCTATAGCAAAGATGTAATCGATACTTACGTTGGTTTCGGTCCAGCTTCTAATCCTGCATTTCTTATCCTAATTAAATTAGATAAGCCAGCCGGAGCTGCTCTTGCCGGTCAAACGGTCGTTCCGGCTTTTCGTGACCTTGCTGAATTTATTATTAATTATTACAACCTACCACCAGATAACCTATAATCATGAATCACACCCCTCTTCAAAAAATTCTAGCCTTCTTAGCTAAGAAAATTATCGAAAAGTATCAGCCAACCATCATCGGTGTGACCGGCACGGTAGGTAAGACATCTACCAAAGAAGCAATTACCTTAGTTTTAAGTCAGTTCAAAACCGTCCGTGGTAGTTTTGGCAATCATAATAATGAGTTAGGTTTACCGCTAACAGTTATCGGTGACTATAAAGAAGCTACAGGAGTATTTTTCTGGCTTGGCGTGATTTGGGACGGGGTTAAAAAAATTATTTTCCAGTCAGAATACCCAGAATTTTTAGTTTTAGAATATGCCGCCGATAAGCCGGGAGATATTCGTTACCTAACAGAAATTGCGAGACCAAACGTTGCAGTTGTGACCGCCATCGGCGACATGCCTGCTCACGCTGAATTTTATAGTAGTAAAGAGGCCTTAGTGAGAGAGAAAAGTCGTTTAGTCGAAGCCGTACCCTCTAATGGCATAGTAATTTTAAACGCCGACGATTTGGCCGTGATGACTATGGAAACTCGCTCTAAAGCTAAAGTTTTCAAGGTGGGCTTTTACAAAGAGTCTGATTTAAGGATTTTTAATTTTGAAAATCGTAGTCATAAGTTAGATGGCGGTTATTTTAGACCGGATGGCATTAGCTTTAAGTTAGAGCACAAAACCTCTGTGATTCCCATTATTATTAACGGCGTTTTTGGCAAATCTTATTCATATGCCTTGACGAATGCGGTCGCAGTAGGCTTGGCATTTGGCTTTAATTTGGTTAAGATAGCCGGAGCTCTCCAATACTATCATTCAATTGAAAGGCGTATGCGAGTTTACGAAGGCATCCGTCATTCCTATATTATCGACGACACCTACAACGCCTCACCCCTTTCCGTTTCAGCCGCATTAGAAACTTTGCACGAGTTAGAATCAGGCCGCAAAGTGGCTATTTTAGGTGATATGCTCGAGCTGGGTGATTTTAGCGAAGAGGCTCATTACGACATTGGCAAGCAAGCAAGTAAGATTGTCGGCTTATTAATTACGGTCGGTGAGCGAGCTAAATTAATTGCCGAAGCCGCCATCAGGTTTGGCTTCAACGAAGAAAACATCAAAGTTTTCAATTCCACCAAAGAAGCCAAAAAATCCTTACGAAAATTAATCAACGAAAACGATTTAATTTTAGTAAAAGCCTCGAGAAGAATGAAGTTAGAAGAGCTAGTTAAAGAACTAAAAAAATAAAATTTATTTTATTATTGTCATTCAGAGCCCAATTCCGTTCGATTTAGTAAAATCGATTCGGAATTGAGGCGTGGAATCTATTCAATATTTAAAAATAAATTAGCATGGTAAAACATGCTCCCATCGTCTAGTGGCCTAGGACTTCACCCTCTCACGGTGGAAACACCGGTTCAACTCCGGTTGGGAGCGCAATACAAAACCACCCCTAAGGGGTGGTTTTGTATTATTATTGACTTTATAAAATATATATGTTAAATTAATTAAACGATTTTAGTTAACTATCGTTTCAGCACACTATAAAAAGGGGTTCAAAATGCACGAACAACTTCAGAGAGAGTTGGTTCAAATTCTTGGAGAAAAAGCCAAAAAGGTAGAGGTTTTGGTTCGCAAGGCCATTGAAGCTGGGGTTCATGTTGATATTCTCGTTACATCTGAGCCTGGTGAGGCACTTGCATGGGAGTACTTCGAACGACTCGGTTTTCCCAAAGGGAGCAATGACTTCGTTCACGTTCATCCCAAACTTGTAAGTAATGCCCTACCTGGACATATGAGAATTCCATACGAGACCGTTTGCCATTTGTAGCTCATTCATTATTTATAGAAATGGCCACTTAAAGGCCGCTATGTTGTAAGACTATAGCGGTTTTTTTATTTTTATTCATAATTAAGTCACGAACCTAACCTTGGTCGGCATGGCTGGCGCTGGTAAAAGTCACTGGGGGAGAATTTTAGCAAAGCATTTTAATTTAGAGTTAATTGATTCAGATTTATTATTAGTTGAAAAATTTCATTTGCCACTTCAGGCAATTTTAGATCAACTAGGAGACGAAGCTTTTATTAAAGAGGAAGCTCAGGTTATCAAAGAGGCGATTTTTCTCAAAGAGAATTGGGTTTTGGCTCCCGGTGGTAGCGTTATTTATTCCGAGCAACTCATTGATTTTTTAAAACGTAAGTCGTTAATCATTTATTTAAAAACCAACTCTGAAGATATTTTAAAAAGAATCAGGCCCGATTCCCGAGGCATCGTCGGTCTAAAGCGTCTCGGCTCATTTCGGGCGGTTTACGAAGAAAGAGAAAAACTTTTTGAGGCCGCTGCCAACCTTAGTTTCAACCCAGAAACTCAAACCGAGGCAGGTTTACTTAAAATAATTTCTTCGTCCGTTATTTAGTTTACAAAATATCAAAAGCATTGTAGAATATTATCCATTATAATGGCTTTTAAGATTCTCAAAAAATCCCAAAAAA
>JAHFLM010000012.1:0-8727 GCA_023244865.1 Candidatus Harrisonbacteria bacterium
ATCGAAATTCTTGAATATTCTAAAGAAGCCGGTTCGCTAAGAGCCCGCATGCATGCCCCGAGAGATTATAGCTACACCTGGTTCCGCCCCGAATGCGTCACTGGGATTCATTATGACCTAGCTCTTTCTGAGCTAGATTACATTTTTGTTCATAATTTAATTAGAGATGGCGTCGTCACTTTAATTAGCGATGAAAACTTTGAAAAGCTGAAGTTGATCGCCTCACAAATCATCGCCTTAGAAGCTGAATTTACGGCTGGCAAAAAAACTTTGAGAGCGATGGATGGGCAAGATAAAGCCGCGCTCCTAAAGTTCAAAAAAGAATTAGTGGTGGTGAAAAAAGATTTGCGTAAACGACGCCACAGCTTTTCCCTGCTCTTGTGGCGTAACCCCGTTAAAGCCGAAGAAGCCTTCTTCAGAAAGTTCAAAACTCCTCTCCGTTACTTCGTTCAAGCCGCCTATTATTCTAAAAATTGGTTCGAAAGTCTTTTCTGGCGACCTTTTTCTCCAGAGCAAATCATGATCATCGACCGTCGTGAATTCGAACAATTACTTTTCGAAAGACTAATGGAAAAATACAAATTAGTTTTCATAGAAAAGAAAATCGAGTACAAATCCCGCACCATGCTGCTCAGTAACTTCGAACTCTCCCTAACCTTCAAGAAATTAATTCATCTCAAAAATGGCTTACCGCTGATTATCATCGAAGTCGGTGGCGATACCATTTCCGGCACAGTAAAAAATGTCGCCCTCCTAAGCGAAATCGAAGCGTAACTATTGGATGTAGTTACGCTTTTTATTTTTTTACAAAAGCAAAAATTATCTTCTGAAATAACTCCAAACTTTCATAAACAAAAATCTATAAAAATTAATAGCTAAACCTATGATAAAGGAAATTACTATTAACCAACCACTCTCCTCATTAAATGTATTATAATTAAATCCAAACTTATAAAATTCAATTGTTATTAAAATCAAAAAAATTGGCAAAGAATAATAAAGAAGTATCCTACTTAAAAAGAAATTTAATTTTTCTAAAAACATAGGCTAATCATAGCAAAATTATCTTAACTTGACAAAGTATTACTATATATGATATACTAAAAATGTATTAGAGTTTTGAGAATTTCTTAACCAAACCGACGAAGGAGACAGATGATGGTGGGACTTAACGCGGATGGAGAGTTGGTCAAATTGACCAATAGGTGTGTCTGTGGCCGTGGAATGCCGCTGCCAAAAATGGCGGGCAAACCCTGTCCCGAATGCGGGCAGATTGCTCAGGGAGTAAATCCCAAACCCGGAAGTCCGCTAGAAGCCGCCTTGACTGGTGGCGTACCAGCGACAACCCCAGATGATTCAAGAGTTAGCTTCTAATCAAATTTTCCGAGCTCAAGTAAGACATGCCCCGAGGCGTGTCTTTTTTATTAACTATTGACAAATAATTATTAATAATGTAGTATAAAAGAGTCGTGAAAGTAAGGTTTTTCACGTTAAATGTACGTTTACTTTTTTAATGGGAGGGCGCGTCATGTCGGTTCGCTTAGTTCAAAGGAAGTTTTCTACTTCTCAGTTAATTGGTAGCACTTGGTTGGGCTACAATATTTGCTTTGTGATCTGGACGGTTTATTGGAAGCTTTGCTTGCGATTTCACAATGGCAAGCACTTTGACGGCGCTGTCTACGATTTCATCGGACAATTACGTTCAAGCTTTCTCAATATCGGTGCCGACGAACATCCCGAATGGAAAGAGCGACGCAGACTTCTTTGCTCCCGTCGCTGGAAGAGACGAAGTCTTTTTTCAGCTTATCCAAAGTATCCATAAAATTGAGCTATTCAATTTCAAATAACCAATCAAAAGAGAAAGAGAGGGGTAATTACTATGCCAAGTCCTTTCAGGGTAGATGATACTTTTTTCAATCGGCGTTCGCATGTGAGGATGGCGAGACATACCTTTGAGTTTAATCATTTCTTTCGGGGTGTGGTCGAACAAGACTTTCCGGAAGATCTACTTGTGCCTTTCGATCTTCCTGAGAAAGCTAGTGATTACGAAATTTTTACTCATCTCGGTGGTGAAAAGGCAACTCGAGTGACCCTCGCAGAAATTTGGCGTCAGATGGAATGCCAACCAAATGGTGAGCCTGGTGCCCTTTTTAATGATGGGCGTGTCAATAAATTTTACGCTCTCAGTGGAAGTTCAGGTTTGCGTTCCGTGAACATTAAGTGGTTTGTTCCCGGCTTACTATCAAATGCCTATGCGGTAGAGGGCTGGAGGGCGGATACTTATGCTCTCGGTAACTTTAAGTGGGACCCCGGTCTAAGAGTCTTCTCTCGCAAAAAATCTTGACCGAATAACTCACCATCATAGGCACCGTAAAAACATCGCCCTTTTAAGCGAAATCGAAGCGTAACTATTGTATGTAGTTACGCTTTTTTTATTTGAAATAAAAAAACTCCCAAAGCGCCGCGCTTCGGGAGTTCTATTTTTTCACAGTTTATTTTCTGTACAAATCAAAGCCCATTTTTACAAATTTCAAATCATGGGGAAACATAGCAATCACGTTACTTAAGACCGGCCTTTCCCTATCGAGAGAGCTCAGGTCCTTGCATTTACTAAGTTCGCCTTCTGTTAAAAGAGCTAGCCCACCAGAAGACACATGCCACCTAATCAGGTTCAGAGATTCAATAGCCACCTTAGTAGCCATAAAAAACGCTTCTTCTGTATCCTCTAATTTAGTTGGGTATTTAACAGCCTCGATCATGAATTCACGACCAACTTCTTCACCACCCTCTCTTTTGAGGGCTTCAAACGGGTCGCTTTCGTGGCTCTCCATTCCTCCATGAACTAGCGGCTGACAGCCACCAGCCCAAACTTCCAGACCGAAACCATTTTCATGATCATAAAGGCCGCGTCTCTGTAAGGCTACATGTAACTCCTCATCAATTTCAACATAAACCGAAAGTCCAACATGCTTTTTCAAAGGTCACCTCTCTTCTCTTGTGATTTTGAGACTTTTATATAATAAATCTTTTTTATATTTAGGTCAATACCTAGGTCGTCAAAACCAAAAACACCCCCTTCGGAGTGTTTTTGGTTTGTTTGAGCGGGATAATATACGACGTTAGAACTTATTTTATGACTCACGGGGAGCTGTTTTTCATTACCCAAATACTTACTATTGACTTTTAATTTTATACATGATATATTATAAAAGTTCAAATAAACCCAGCACATTTACTCCAATGCACTAGTTAGTGCCAAGAAAGGTCTTTTATGAACTCTAAACCTGCATCTTTAGCTTCTGCCATTAATCCAGATCAACTTGAAATTTTTCTAAGTAATTTTGTATCTCAAACTGGAATCCTAGATCCCAATGAAGCTTTGAGGCAATTTAACTCTGGAAGATGGGTGGTTAGGAGTTTGGCCAATGATTGGGTTGATGTCGGAGATGGCCCATTTCGTTTTACTGTGCTTTCTGATGGCACTTCTTTGGATCAGTGGATGAGGGAATTAGACTTTAACAATGACAGCGATTTCATTTTAAGTTCTAGTGATTTCAGAGCGACCAACGGATCGATTACCGGCATGGTCATTATGCCCCACTGGTTGTTTAATCCTGAAGATCTCACCCCGATTAAGGTTCGTGAAAAAGCTAATAGGATGGGTTTTGTTAATCCAACTCTTGAGCAGACATGCCTTATTCGAAGGATATTTCCTAGAGATAGGGCAATCGATGTAGGCTTAGAGAGATTTGTAGCGATGCATGATCCGATTAAAGATGAGCATGGTGGTCCGAGTTTACTGAGTGTTGAATTCAGTTCTAACGACTTGTACCTGAGCGTCGCGAATGGTCGTTCTGAATCGAAGTTTTCTGGTAACTCTGGGTTCATATTTGCACTCCCGAGTTATACTGTCTGATTATTAATTGACTATTAAGTCCTTACCGGTTTGTCGCTGGTAGGGATTTTTTTATTCTCACATATACGCTCAAACTAAAAACACCCCTTTCGGGGTGTTTTTAGTTTGAGCGGGCAAGCAGAATCGAACTGCCGTCCCAACCTTGGCAAGGTTGTATAATAGCCACTATACGATGCCCGCTTATTTATGAATTACTGAGTGGGAAATAGGAATAAAGAATAGCTTAAAACCATGCTAACTATCATAAAAGCTACAATTATGTACCTCGCCCACTTTTTCATATATCTCATCATTATACTGATTTACAGTTTTTTTTCAAGGATAAAAAAAGGTCCGGGCACATGTCCCGAACCTCTTGCTCCAAGCCTCACCGTTAAAGGAGGTTTTCTTGGGCATTTACCTTTTGTGACTCTCGGCTTCTTTCCCACGTTTCGTGGGCTTCGGCATCGAGTCGATCGATTTCGAACATCCCGTCCTTGAAGTCTTCGTCTCGCATGCGAGAGTAGACTAGGAGTGCTCCAGCGAGCACGACGATCGCAAGACTCAGGAAGATGCCAGTAGCGTTTTCTTCCATCCACTTACTTTTGAACACAATTCCGTCTCCTGCTTGAGTTCTTTGGTCTAAGGAGCCTGATCTAAGGCTCTACCTTAATTATACCATAAAATAGCCTAAAAAGTCAATATAACGCTGGAAATGGCTTAAAATATAGATATTTGTCATTGCGAGGGAGGCCTTAAAGCCGACCGCGGCAATCTCGAATAAGGTGGATCATGTCTTTAATAAAGTCGAGGATTAAGCTAGTTCAAGATTGCCACGTAGTTCGCTTCACTCACTCCTCGCAATGACGTACGAAGAAAATGCTAGTATTAAATAGCTAGGGCGTAGCTTAACGGAATCTAAAGCGGTCCAGTGCTCTTGCTTGACGTGAGTAGCGCTCGACAGATTGGTAGGTCCAACTCCTCCCGCCTTAGTCATTTGACTGGCTTACGAGCCAGTCTTTTCTATTAGGGTGGGGGATGGTAATATAATCAAAAATATTATGAATAGAGTAGTTCATTTTGAAATTCAAGTAGATGAGCCCGAACGAGCCATTAAATTTTATAAAGACGTTTTTGGCTGGCAGATTGAAAAATTCACCGGTGATCTAGGTTCTGATTATTGGATGGTGATGACGGCCGACAAAGATAGTAAGGAAATGGGCATTAACGGCGGTTTATTAAAGAGGCCTTGTAAAGCTCCGGCAGCCGGATCTGGCACCAATGCTTATGTTTGCACCATTGTAGTAGAAAATTTTGATGAAATAGCGAAAAAGATTGTAGTCGCTGGCGGAGTGATGGCTATGCCTAAATTTGCTATTGCCGATATGGCCTGGCAAGGCTATTTCCTAGACACCGAAGGTAACACTTTCGGCATTCACGAACCATTCAAAAAGGCTTAATAATTAAAATTTAAAATTATAAAAAATCCACCGGCTTTGTGCGGGTGGATTTTTAAATTTAGATTGGATCTCTTTCGGTGTAACGAAACAAATCTCTATTTAAAAGTTTGAGTAGGTAGATCACGGCTGCAATTGGAGCGAAGGGGAGTGCTGTTAGTTTCATTATCCAAAATGTTTTTCGAGAAACGAAGCATTCTCTGGCAATCTTTTCGTGGTTACTTGTAAGGGAGCAATCAATGGCGCTCATATGCCCTAATTTGTCATGGTCTAGACCATCCAATCCCAAATCTTCTTGTAGTTCGGCGATGCGATATTTCTTCGCCGTCTCCCAACTCCAAGGGCAATGCAATCTAAATAAATCATTAATTAAGATCTTTAAGCCCTGATAGAAGAAATTGATAATCGGCCTCCAATAGCCATTACTCTCATATCTCACAAATCTACCATTAAATTTCGCCCCCGCCGCGTGAGCAAACCAGCTACAAGGAAGAACAGAAATCAAATACCAATAAAAGTAACTCATGCGAGACCTCCTTTTAAGAGCTGGAGATAAAATAGCACTTTTTTTGAAATTTGAAAACCAGCCTACGCTTAAAGCTTCGGCGTGGCGAAGTAAAAAGCGACCGCTTCACGGAAGTCGGTCGCTAGAAAAACAAATGGTCAGGCCAGAGCTTAGCCTTTGGAGATTGCCTTTCGGCAGATCTCCCAGATTCAGTCCTTTAACCCTAACTGCGGCAGGTTTGAGAGAAACCACAGCAGGTCCTAAGGAATCCGGGTACACACATAGAGTCTGGGGAAAGCACTTTCCCCAAGATTGGTAACTCTATATCGAGCATGCCCCACCACCGGAAAAACTCAGAAAAGCCGAAGCTAGTTGAATTATTCCTTTAGGCTAATTTCCCTTCACTTTCTTTCGAAAGATCTCAACCATCCGGCATAGCCACAACTCCCACGCGTCTTCCCATGGAAGCGCTGGATCATGTGCTTTGGCCACTCTCGCCGTTGTGGACTCAAATTCTATCTCTTTAGAGTTTGAGTCAAGGAAGTCGCGATTGCTTTCCTCTCTGGATTTCCCGTCCTGACCAAGTGTATCAAAGAACTAATTGGAAATTTAAGTATAATATATCATAAAAATCTTTGTCAAATGCTATACTAAAAAAGTTATGAGGAAACTTTTATTTTTATTTATAATTTCTCTTGTTTTTGTATTTTCTCAGGTTAATGCCGAGGATAAGCCGGTTCCTTGTAATAATACCTACAAACCGGGGACGATGATTTTATTTAGAAATGGCGGCACTAGTGAGCTCACTCACAGCATAGTAACTGGTGGGGCCTTTAACCACGCAGGTATTATTTTTAAAGACAAAGATGGCGTGGATAAATTAGCACATTTTCTTGGTGGTAAAGGCCCTTTCGGTTTGGGCTCGAGCTCCGACATTAAAACAGGACTAATTTTTGAAGAAAACCCAGATAAGTATCTTAATAATGAAGTAATAGAAAGTAAGAATGGCGGTATTTGGAAGCGCGATCCACTTGTGGATTTAACAGCTGAAAAATCTAAAGAGTTAACTGAATTTATTCTTGAGCATAAAGACGACGCTTTTTCTCCAAGTAAAATGCAGCAAATAGCGGGCCTTGGTTTTAAAGTTAGACCGCCGCTCTTAACGCGCAAGCCACCAACCGAAGATTGCCCCGACGAATATTTTTGCTCTGAGTTTGTGGCGACGACCCTAACTCAAACTGGCATTGTAAACAGAATCCGTATCGTCCACCCCTCTTTAATACCCTTTCTTCCACCCACAGTTGAGTATTTCTATCTCAATCCTCCCGGTATCAGTCCGGCCGCCTTAGCAATGGATAATATTGTAGATTTAAGTGGCACTTATGGCCCACCAGTAAAACTAAGATTTCCCAAAGCTAAGCCAGAAGGGAATAAAAAATAGACCTTTCTTTGCCAAAACTCTCGATTTAGGCTAAAGTAAGCTCATTATTGGAGAGGTGTCCGAGTGGTTTAAGGAGACAGTCTTGAAAACTGTTATGGGGGAAACTCCATCGAGAGTTCGAATCTCTCCCTCTCCGCCAAAATGAAAATTTTAGTTATAGATAATGGCACTAGTTATTTGCCTCAGCTAAAAAATCTTCTTTCTGGTCACGATATTTGCGTCATCGATTATTCTGAAATCAGTGCCACTGATATTAACAGCTTTAATCTTATTATTCTCTCTGGTGGGCATAAGTTTTCCGTAAAAGGAAGCGATGAGCAGCTTAATCAAGAGATGGAGTTAGTTAAGAATTCCAGCAAGCCTATTTTTGGAATTTGTTTTGGATTCGAGGTTGTTGCCTATACTTTTGGGGCAAAACTTAAGCTTATGGAGAGTAAGGAGCTTGGTGTTATTGATATTAGGGTGGTCGAGTCAGATAAAATATTCTCCAATATCTCAAATTTTCAAGTTTTTGAAAGTCATCGCTGGATTATTGAAGAATCAGTCTCTGATTTAACGGTGCTGGCGCGATCCAAAGATGGCATAGAAGCAATTAAGCACAAAAATAGGCCAATATATGGGGTACAGTTTCATCCTGAAATGTTTGTAGAGAAAACATGTGGAGATGAACTTTTTAGCAACTTTCTAAAGACTATATGAAACATTTAATTTTTGATTTTGATGGGGTGCTAGGGGATACGAGCGATTCCAGAATAGAGGTACTGCAAGAAATGGATGGGAAGTCTAAAGAAGAGATTTTGATCTCTAGTGACCTTTATTTTACTAAATCTACTCACACTCGGGATTTAAATATGAGCGATCAAGCTTTGGGTGACTTGCAGAGCTGGATAACTAAGTTTGGAACTTTGTTGTCTAAAAAAGAATTTAATTTATTCCACGACTTTATTGAGGAAATAAAGAAAATCTCGGATGCTAATCTAGCTGTGGTTTCCAGCGGTTCAAATATTTATGTTAAGCCAAGATTAGAAAATTGCGGCTTAGAATTTTCTCATACCCTAACCTTTGAAGATCACCACTCTAAAGAAGAGAAGGTGGAGATGATTTGTAAGGATTGGGGTGTGTCGGTCAAAGACGTCTATTTTTTTACTGACACGATTTCTGATGTCGTGGAGCTTGAAAATTTATTGGGTAAAAATAAGATTTATGGTTGCGCTTGGGGTTATCAAGGAAGGGATAGATTGCTCTCGGTTTTAGAAGAGGGGAATGTGCTAACTAATTTTTCGGATATTGGGAAAATTTTCACCAATCAAAATTAGGCTTATTATTTTTTTATCTCAATTAATTAGTTGGCATTTTTGCCATGTCCATGTGGAGCATGCACCATCTGTGACCATCGGGGTCTTCAAAGCCAAAAGCGTACATCCAACCT
>JAHFLM010000012.1:8737-15851 GCA_023244865.1 Candidatus Harrisonbacteria bacterium
ATTTTTAACGGTCTCGGCCATCGCATCTACCTCTTCTCTAGTTTCTGCATCTATATTAATCAGCATTTCCGATCCTTTACTAGCATCCGAAATTTCATGACTTACAAAGCCTTTAAATACATCATAAGGAAAAAGCATTAAGCAAAAGTTATCTTTACCTATTAAAAAGCTTCCTGCATGGGCAGCGTTTATGTGTCTAGGATTTTCCCTAAAGCCAATATTTCTAAAAAACGCCTTTGATTTTTCTAAATCTTTCACTGGTAAATTAAGCCAAATTGTTTGCATATTTATTTTTTAATTTGTAATAAAAGCCTGATTATCTGAGTTTAAATTCTCTACTTTTTCTTCGCCGTAGCCCTTGGCAACCCAGAATAAAACCATTAAAACTAACAAGATTAAAACTAAGATTAAGTGTTCGCGCTTCATATTTATGATTTAACTCTTATTTTAGGCGGATTTTCAAATAAAGCCAAATGGACGTTATCCTATTGAAAAACAAGCGTTTCTTTGCTAAGCTAAAACCAATGGATCTGAAGCTTGAGCGCAAGGATTATGAGGCTTTGGTAGAAATCTTGAAGGTAGGCCTATTACTTTTAGAGGATTTAAAAACCGATGAAAATAAGGAATTAGACGGCCTAATTAATCGCGGCGAGCTTTTGTTGTCTCAAATTTTAAATCACGGGCCCAAACACGGTTTTAAAAAATACCTATTAAAAAACCGCGATGGCGGCTATGAGCTAGGGGAGGATTATTTAGAAAAAATCTTCGATAACTATTTCTTTGAATTCGAGAATCTAATTTTCTGGGAATCTTTGAGCCGCAAACTCGCCCAAAGAGACTTGTTGCGCATTCACCAGCGCAAAGTTTTGAAAGCAATGAGCGACCCCGAAAAACTCTCTCGCCTTTTCAAACTCCAAGACACTTATTCATCCGAATTTAAAAATAACGGCTTAGACCGAATTTTCGTTGAGAGTGATTTCGAAGATAAAGAGGAGATGGCGTAAACAAAAACCCCGTTTCCGGGGTTATTTTTTAAGCTTACTTATTAAACCGAGACTGCGTAATGGTTAACCTTGCTCAAATTCAGCATATCAAGCTCAAGTCCTTCAAAGCCGGCGATGACCGAAACTGTTTTCGGCACATTCATGGCCACTTGGCGGGCTAATTCCTCAATCCATTCGGTCTCCGCGCCCGGATCATGGTGAGTGGTCACAAAGATCCCTTTCACTCCAGCCTCCCGAACTAGGGCGGCGTTTGCCTCTGGGAATGAATGACCCCAAGCTCGGCGGCTCATTTTCTCTCTCGTCGATCCAAGATACTGATCGAATGAATACTGGCAGTCATTTACGACCACATCAGCTTCTTTGCAAAGCTTCACAAGCTTCGGATCACAGCCTCTATCAAAGCCAGGGAATGGCTCGTTGTCACCACCAAACACAAAAACTTTACCCATGTATTCAATTCGCCATCCATAAGTTTCCTGAGGGTGATTTTGTTTGACGGCCGTAATGCGAATCTTATTTCCTTGTTCGTCTTCGTCAATAATTTCAAAGCCATCCTGAATTGTTTTGGTGGTTACAGTTTTCTCCCTCATGACTTGCTTGATCGAGAGAGGGAAGAATGGGATTTCGATGGCGCTGGCTAGCGCTCCATCCATTCCACTCCACCAATCAACCCCGCCAAACATTCTGATCTCACAATTCAGCAGTTCATTTGCCACGAAAAATGGGCCGAAAAACGGTGCGCCATAGGCTAGGTGATCCAAATGCACATGTGTGCCCAAAACGGTAAACTTCAAAGTGCTACCGCGCCCACCCCCGCCTGGGTCGTAAGATTTCTTAGCTAATTGCCCTCCAATCAACTTCTTCCCAAGAGCAACGCAGCCGCTACCCAAATCGATCACATAAATTTTATCGCCACAGCGCACTTCGATACAAGTTGTATGAATCCCTCGGTCAAGATAAAGATGATGTCGCGGTTGATCTCCATCATTCAAAAAGCTCTCAAACATTTCTTTCAAAGGCACCCCTTGATTAGCTTGTCGAACCATTTCGATTTGCTGTGGATCCAAAACCTTAAGCAATCTTTGAAACCGTGGTAAAAATTCCTCAGGTTCATTCGAGTAGCTTCCCCGACATCCCCAAATCTTCGCGGTAAAAAGAGGATTTGTCATCGCGCATTCCTTCCTAGGTTTCCTCGCGGGAAACCAAGTTAAAGTGATAGAAACCAGAAATCCCTTCATTTTCAAAGGACTTTTAGCAGTTTTTTACCCCACTAAATTCCCATATATTATAATGTATTTTAAGAAAATGTCAAATAGGATTTTATTTGCAATTCTTTTCGTTACATCCTAATGCTTTTTTGCTAAGATAAATGTAAGTAGATTTTATGGAACAATATAGTGGTAAAAAAGTTTTGTTTATTTTAACCGGCAGTACTTTTTTGCTCTTGGCATTAGTTTTTAATATTCCTAATAATCAGAAAAATTCCAAGGCAAGCGCTAGTGTTTGCATTGGCGAATCACAATTAGAGCAGATAGCCCTAGAGTTTAAAGCTTTGCAAGAAAAGGCTAAAACAATGCCAGAGTATACGCCACCTACGATGCTTAATATTATCCCAACTTCACCGACTAACTACCAGATGACTGTACCAACTCCAATTATGTTTACTCCGGCGACATACACTCCAGCTATGCCGGCGCCGATTATGTTTACTCCCCCTACTTATAATAATTCTACCAACCCAGCCCAACCATAATTATGATCAAGTTTCTAAAAATAATTCCATTTTTTATTATTTTCCTGCCAACGATCTCTTTGGCTTATCTTGATAAGCAGACTATTACCGACTTTGGTATAGATCTTTGTCACAGCCACGATGGCGTTTATTTAGAAAATGGGACCGAGTCTGCTAGTATGAGCGAACATTCAGACGGAAGACTTTTCCCGGTTTCCATGTTCGATCAAACCGGGCAAGCCTGTCTAAACGAATCGAGGACTTTAAATACTACGACCGAGGAAATAGAAAAAGGTTTTGTGCTTGGTAATGGTTTTGGTAGTAGGTGTACCCTGAAGGGTGAGAAAAATAAGTGTAACGGCACGCTACATTCCTCGGAAGTTAAGGAGTTGTGTGATTCTTATAATAATAAGCAAAAGTTTACTGACCCTAAGGCGGAGTGCGATAGGCGAAGTATCATTTGCGAGTGGGGCGACCCTAATCCCAAAGACTCTAGTTATCAGTCTAAATGTTTCGCTCGTCATATTCCCTATGAACTTTGTGAGGCGGCGGATAACCTAGATGATCCTGATGCTAAATTAGCCGCCTGCAACAAAGCTAAAGTTTGTAGATTCTTTGATGCTAATGACCAATGGCTCGAGCTTGTAGGTTGGGGGGCTCAAGATAAATGCCTTGCTGCGAATAAATATAATCGTCAGATGGCTTGCGGAGGGGTTAATTCTTGGGCGGCAGTAGATGAAAGAAAGGGTCTGTGTAGTAACTACGGTTGTAATTGGATCGAAAAAGATAGCGCTGAGGGTGTAAGTCGGGGACTTACCGAGTCTACCTGTCAATCTGGATTTTACTATACCGACCCTTATCAAAAAGCAGATACTACTTCAGATGTCCCAGCTTTTGATTGCTCTGGTAAGGGTTATTTTTGGCAGCAGCCTGAAGCTGAAGACGCTAACTGTGAAGATATTTTTTACAAAAGAACCAATAAATATTTGGATGAAGAAGTGATGGTTGGGTGTCATTATGGCTTGTCTTGTGTTTATAAGCCGCCAGTGATTATGATTACCGTTGATGAGGAAAAGAAGATTGATCCGGTAAAGCCCGAGCCTCAGATTACCGAAATACAGCCATTTCCCACAGTTCCGGTTGATTTACCAACCACGTTTATTCCAATTACCCCCACTTACACTGCCCCAGCAATCACTCCGCCAGATTTCAAATTAACTATGCCCTCTATGCCGACCAACTCCTGCCCAAATATTAATAACGCCATCGCTGAATTAAGGACTCAAATTAAAAACTTCATTGATGAGCAGAACAATAGTGATAATTATTCGGTAAGAATGGACATCATTCCTAGGGCTAATATGCTTTTGGGTAATTTAAATGCTTTAGAAGTTTCTCAATCTTATGGCTATTAATTTCAAAAAATCATTTCCAATATTATTTTGTTTAATTTTACTTTTTACTTTTAGTAAGTTTGTTTTTGCGGCAGATGTTTGTGTGGCTGACTTAGTTTTGCAGAAAAATTATTTAATTAGTGACACGGAAGTTGATAAGACGGTGTGTGGAATTGGGAACACGCACTTGCAAGCCATCGATGATCCTAATCTTTGTCCTTTTTATAATGATTATATTTGCTGCAAAGATCGTGACTCACTTACCTTGCAAGCAAGTCCGGTATGCGCCGGCGGCGCTAGAGTGCCAGTCCGAAGTTGTTTAAATAACGATCAGTTCTGTTCAGATATTAAATCTGGCAAGATAATCGATGAAAAAAATATTTTTGAATATTGCCGCATCGACACCTATAAGCAATTTAGTAATGTTCAAGTGGGCGAAAAAAGTAAAATGATCGACGAGTATTGCGCTGAAGAAAATACGCAAATCGGCGTTAGTATTATTAATAAAGGAAATAGGACGGCCGACCGCAACGCTTGTCGTAATTACTCGGCTTATCGTTGCTGTGCTACCTTTGGTCTTTTTAACCCAACTTTCGTTTCGGGAGATTCTTGCGGTTTTGGTGATTTTAACGTCAATATCGAAAAATGCGTTAAGCCTTTTAATCAACCGCTTTGTAAAATGCTCGATCCTAATTTTGATGAGGTGCCAGTTATCATAAACACCCTTCCTAAAAGCGAAGCGGCTATCGATGCTGAAATTTCCATCGAATTTTCCAAAAAGATTAAGGTTGGAGTGGGGGATTTGAGTATTAAAAATCTTACTTCCGATATAGTAGAGGAGGTAATTCCGGTTAGCGAGGTTTCTATTAAAGAAAATATTTTAACTGTTAAGCCTCAGTCGCTTAAAGGTATTTCGGAGTACGTGGTTTATTTCCCGGCTGGTTTTATTAAGGACTATACAGGCAATGATTCGAGTGATCTCAATGAAGGGGATTTTTATTTCAAGACCGATAGCACCAAGCCTAAAGTTAATGCTCTTAATCCGGGTAATGGCAGCAGCTATGTTCCAGTAGAGGACGTTCCTTTGAGCCTCGGTTTTAATGAGGAGGTTGTTAAGGGTGAGGGTGATTTAACCATTAACAACGGTGATGGTTCACTTTTTCAAACTATTTCAATTAATTCTTCTGACGTTAGACTTTTCAAAAATAATTTAAGCTTTAAACACAATCCTTTTTACAAGGAATCCACTTATTATTTATCTTTCGGAGATAACTTTGTCATAGATTTGGCTGGTAATACCTCGAACGCTTTAACCGAAGGCAATTGGACTTTCAGAACCGAATTAATTCCAGACGACGTAACTAAAATCGAATTTTGTCTTAGAGACTACACTAATAGAAGCAATCGAGTTCTAGTAAGAGAGACAAGTAGTCTTATAAATTCTAGCTATTGTTTTAGTGGCCGCGGCCAGACGGTTTTCCGCATTCCTCAAAACTCTTCCCGTAATCAATCTTTAGCCGCTTGTAATAACTTTGATTTTTCAGAACTAGGTTGTTGCACCGAGATTGTGGGTGCAGGCGTCGGTTCTTCTAGAAACACCTACTTATCCAAGCGAGGTTCTTGTACTGGCGATAGAAAACTTTTCTCTAGCAGCTTGAGCGCCTGCCTCCCTTACAACCAAGACACCAATAAGAGTTTCTGTAGTTTCTTAAAGGATTTAGGTAAATAAAAACCCCGATTTCTCGGAGCTTATCCTAGCCTGTCTTCTTTTATTCTTTAGCTATTTCATAGTGGATCAGTAGGCCCATCGCCATAGGATGACCATGACCACCTCCATCGCCAGTGACTACGGACATGGAAATAATTTTCTTATTAGGAAATTTTTCTTCCCAGTCTTTTTTCTTTGTCATAATTTCAAGGATGCTGTCATCCGACTTTCCAGCTTCGGGACTCTCAACTCTGATATAGACGGTGCTGTGCTTATCGTCAAAAACATTATTTATAATCTCAACCTTACCTTTCTTAACCATGCTTTTACGAGGAACTGAACTTTCTCCGCAACCAACCATTAAAAGGCTAATCATAGAAAGAGCGATTAATGTCCAGCGGCGGTTCATTTGAGGGATCCTTTAAAGAGCGGATATTATCCACGACGAAATTATCGTAAATAAAAATCGGTTTTTAGATTCCGATGGTAAATGATTATAAAATATTAATTAATAAAAGTCAAACCCACCCCCTTTCGATTCCTCATTCGTTTACAGAAACTTTAAAAACCAGCATCAAGCTGGTTTTTAAAGTATTGTGCACTCACGAGGAATCGAACCTCGATCATGGGATCCGCAATCCCACGTTCTATCCATTAAACTATGAGTGCTTTGGGGGTAGGAATTAAGAGTTAAGAATTATAAATTAGGAAATGGAACTTACTATAAAAATTTCAATCTCTTAATTTCTAAATCTTAATTCTTAAATAGTGCCCGCATTAGTGGTGCAGCCAGTGATAAAAAAGTTCGGTGATGCCCGGTTCATAGTGTGCTTCGGGCAACTCCGCCTTCAAAATATCGCGAATCTCAGCGTTTTTATCATGAGGTACGCGCACCAGCAGGTAGTTATTTAACCCTTTTTTAGTTTTTAAAGCAAGTAAATGATGCCCTAAGTGAAAACCCTCAAATTCATACATTTTAGACGTGGAACCATTAATTGCGATGCCGCTTTCGTTTAAAACACATTCCAAATTAATCGGTTTTCTGTGGCCAAACAAATAAACCAAACCGCCGCCTAAAATAATTAAGATTACAAACAAAAAGTTAGCTTGATAGAGTGCAAAAACTAAGCAAATTAAAATTACTCCAAAAAAGCAGGCGTACCAAACTTCGTTTTTAGGCTTTTCTTCGAATTCCTTTGTTTCCCACACCACTTCTCGCATTACTAATAATCATATCAAGTAATTCACCGAAGCTAAAGCCAGCCACCTTTGCTGC
>JAHFLM010000013.1 GCA_023244865.1 Candidatus Harrisonbacteria bacterium
TAGATGAGAATTTATATTACTTACCCTATTAGATAATCCATATCCAATGGGTATTTCTTTATCCCGTTAGATAATTATATTTACTAATATCTAATGGGATTTATCTACATTTCCCCGCACATTTTTAGTTGCGGGGATCATTTTGCTCGATTACTTATTACTATACCTACAATACTTAATACTTATATATTGTTTATCCCGTTAGATAATTATATTTACTAATATCTAATGGGATTTTACTTACTATTAAATTTTGAGGTGCTCACCACCGACAGATAATCGTTTATTAGTAGCTCCAATTTACTTGGGGCTGGAACGGTTAAAATCACTTAAAAAATAAACGCTCTTTCTTTTAGCAGCGTAGGGTAGATTGTAGCAAATAGATAACGGAAGTCAAGACTCAAAAAACGCTCTTTCCTGTCATTCCCGCGGAGGCGGGAATCTACATGGATTTGTCTTGAATAACGAAGATTCCCGCCTCCCTGGGAATGACAGACGGGGAACAAAAAACACCCGATAGGGTGTTTTAATTTATCTAAATTTTAGTCATCATCGGACATTACGTTGATCATTGTGTTAATGGTGATTGCGGCAATTTCGTCGTCTTCTAAGCCACACGCCAAACCGAGGATGATCGCGAGAATGGCGGCGAAGAGGCCGGCGATTAATTTATTGGCTTGTTCATCATTCATGGCAGGTTCGCATAAATGAGAGCGGCGATAGCTGCGCCAACCAATAGCCAGAAAACTTGCCTATAAGACAAACCTCTGTTTGAACTCGGGAAACTGGTCATCGTATCTTTGATCCTTTCTAGGGCAGACTCGGGACTTTTCTAGAAGCTGAATCGTTAATATGAAGATTAGGTTCGCGGCCCGGGTTAGGCCGATTATTAGGATGGACTACGCAACTAGCGACCATTTCGCCGAGCTGCTGAAAGTCCATGACCTTAGCTTTCAAGTTCAGGATGATGTCTTTTTCGTGGCGATAGATCATGAAATGAAATAGCGCACTCACGAAGGAAATAGCCACGCTAATCCAAAAAAGAAATTCTTTTGACTCGATTCTGAAAGTTAAGACGAAAGTGCCGACCAGAATTCCGGTATAAAGGAAGAAGGCGCGCCTGATGGGCACCAACACTTCATCGTGAATTGTCTCGTCGGCTAGAATATCTAGATCCGCCTCTTCAAGTTTCATGACTCAGTGCTCCTTTCGGCAAGCTCAAGGCAAGCCTTTCAGCAGGATGGGATTTGGTGTTCGTCATAGACATCTATTCTCCTTGGTGGATTATCTCTTAGACTTCTTCGGGAGTCCGCAACAAGACGTTCGACGTCACCTCTATCTTCCGCCTGAGAAACTTTTAAGTATCTAATTCTGACCGCAAGTCTACGAACAGCTTGTTCCTCATGACAAAAAACTAGGAAATGAAGAAGACCGCTGATCATAAAAATCAGCAGACTAAGACAAAAGAGTTGCGTTTGGGTTTTATCATGCCAATAATAGATTAAGCCAATTAAGACAAAAGCACTGGTCCACCAAAAGAAACTTAGCCTAAGTGGATGGGCTACATCGTCATCAATCGTTTCATCAAGCAAAGTATTCAGATCTTGATCTGAAACATTATCTGCGATATTTGAATTCATGAATCTAACCCTTTCAAGTGATCCAGGATCGAACAGATGGCTCGGACGTGAGTGTCGATTCTTCTTTCGAGCAACCAATGAGTTGGGGTTTCGAGAGTGAAAGAATGGTTGGTGTAGTGATTGTACAGATAGCCATCGAAGCTCGTGCCGGCAACATAGAACTGGTTGTCATTCCCTTCGGGGTACCAGATGACACCGTTATTATTCTTGTCGCCATAAATCTTCGGCCACCGGCAAACCGGGATACCAGAGCAATTCATGTCATTAATCACATTCTCGCCAATTCTTAATCCAGAAGCCAGCGTGGCGGTTTCCCACATCCAAAATTCAGAAGGGTTGTCTGCCGGCAAATAATCTTCTTTAGGGTCGATAGCGTTTTGATCGCATTCATGAAGATCGATCGTGGCAGCATATTTCGTCGGACCTTGTCTCAATGCTTCTAAAATCAATCTCACCTCTTGCGAATCAGAGGCGTTAGAAAAGTCGCGGTTCAAATTAACGTGAAGCATATTCTCACGCCGCCGCGTCTCAAAACCACTTGGGTTCACGCAGGGGTAGCAGTGGAAATTGAAGTACTTCAAATAACTAGTCACCCGCTCTTCCAAAAAACGGATAATTGCCAAGCCACCGGCTGGCTCGTCGCCATGGACAAGGCCAGAAAGCAAAATATCTTTAGGATTCTCAGCTTGCGGCCAATTAGCCACTACTTGAGGCAAAAAATATTCAAACTTACCAAAACGAACCTGCCCGATCCTGTTAACGTGGATATTGTAACTACTGTTAAATTGAACCAATTTGTCCAGAATAGAACGACCAAAAGATTCACGGAGATTCATGGCTTTCCCTCGCTTTCTTAAAGTTATTTGTCAAAGGATGAAAATCCTAACTGCCTAAGATAATAGATAAAAATGATGGTTTTGTCAAACTAAACTTACTTGCCTCAAAAAATGCTACGTGGCATATTAGGTGAGGTTTTTTGATAATTTAATCAGAAGGAGTGACTAGATATGGAAGAGATGAATTATAGGGTAATCGCAAAGCCGATGGGTAAATTGAGTGAAAAAAGTTTGTGCGAAGCGAGAGTAGGGATAACTATTGTGATGGCTGCGTCTGGCAATAGAGCTCCCCAAAATTTTAGAGTCTTGGCTTGCTCAGCTAAGCATCCGCAACAATTTATCGGCATAAGTGACAAAAGCTTTTTCTATGAGACGATTTTTGATGATGATCAATTAATTCTCGTGGAATTACCGAATACCGACATTAAACTTTTTAGATGTATATATAAGAGAGGTGAATTTGGACGGGGTGAGACGAAGGAATTGAAAGAAGCGATTGAGTTTCCGAAGACTGGCAGTTTGGTTTCAATTGAAAATGACGAATTAGTGATTGGTCATAAAAGTAGCTCGGGCTGTTTTCAATCGGCCGAAGTCCGTGAAAATGAGGCTTACCGAGTAGTACCTGATAAAAAGATGATGCTTTGGTACTTATTAGGCAAAATTTCTTCTTCGGAACTCCGGATTATTTCTAATATTTATACTCGTAACAAACATTGTGTGTAAAAAATTGCCAATCAAAAGGATGGCTAGAAAGAGAAAATGCCGATGAGCGCATATCAAGCAAATGCCGAAGCCGAAAGATTGATATTAGAATTAAGTGCTTTAAAGTTTCCGTTTAAGTTTAGAAAGATAATGAGCTGTTGGCTTTGTAGAGCTATTAATTCTCCGGAGCTCGTAAAGGGTTGCTGCGCGAAAGAAAAGGCCAAAGTTAGAACTGCGGTTTTTCATAGGGATGAGAAGATGGATGAATTTCGCTATTGCATAAGCTGCAAGCAAATTCAGCGCGGAAATAAGCCGGGGGGGTGTTATTGCTATCCCGCAACGGCTGCATGGCTAATACCGGTGTTGCAAGATATTGAATACGTCGAATGCACCGCATGTGCTTACCGAGCACCACTAATTCTTTTCTCTGATAAAATTCCGGAGCAATGCCCAGGCTGCCACTACTTAAGAAATAGAGCGATTGATAAAATCGTAAGCTGGCAAAACAGATTAACTGGCGGAATTATGATTGGAGCTATGTCGACTATGATGGCTGATCCCAATGATGATCTTGAAACTTATGTGGCTAACCTTGTCTTTCTGAAAACTTTTACTCCTAAATCACGAGCCACGTCATTCTTTCATGCTGCGAATGGCATGGAATGAAAATAATATAAAACCCCGAGACGGTGAACGTCGTCGGGGTTTTTATTTTTCTTATTAATTAATTTGCGATTAAACACATAAGATTCCTGCCTCCTATCCTTCGCGCAAGGCTACGGCATGGCGCGGCGCAGGAATGACAAATCTTATTACTTTATTAATTAATCGAGCCGGCTTCGCCGCTACTGGGATCTTCATGAGTAATATCATCGAAAAAATCAGCGGGTGGATTATCTGGTAATCTGGGGTGGGTAGGCTTGTTGTCGCAACCACAGCTAGCACAAATGGCGGCTGGCAGCTCGCAAGGTTCTGGCTCGTAATCTCTACCTAGATTAATCTCGAAGACTCTGAAGCCTTGCACTAAATCGGGCATGTCGAAAAAGAAATCACGATGACGCTTCCAGATTATGACCAAACAACAAACACCCTTATCATCTTCAGCATTATCAATATCCGCTAACTTGCGAATCTCGATGCCCCACAGGCAAGCGCCGAGAGCTTCGTCTCTCCTCCCCTGCTTCGCTAAAGTTTTAGCAAGCTTGGTCTTGGCTTTAATGGCTCGCGCATGATTCTTGCGAATATCAACAAAGAATTTCCGATAAATAATAAACGCCCCAAAAACTACAGCTCCTATCCAAAGCAGATAATGATTTTGCATAGCAAAACTCCTTAAAAAGAACTACCTGAAGCCTGCTCTCTTTTTTAGAAAAACCCAACATTTACAAAAAAAGCTGATTAATCTATTATTCGAACCAGTCGTTTGATAATTTTTACTAGAAGTAGAGAGTCTCAACTAACGAAAGTCGCCGTCGCTAAAAGCTATGGCGCCCGAAGGAAGGATCTCTGCAATGCGCTATCTTAAGTGTCCTTATTGTGAGAGCTTTAGGCCGGCTTATGAAAAAAAGTGCCTAAACGAAAATTGTAATAAGCAAGCCATGAGATCGGAAGGTTTTTTTACTAGAAACTTTCGTTGGCCAAGAAAAAGGGAAATAAGAAGATTGAGATTTCTAAAACAAGTTAAATCCCTCGCCTGCTTTCCCAGGCTATCTCAAGAAGGAGACGCGGCATGAGAATACCCAACAGAAAGTGTTCTTGCGGCTTCGTTTTCTCAGGTAGAAAACTCAGATGCCCTAGATGCAATGAAAGACGTGATAAGTCTACTGAGGAAAGCGATGAAAATGACAAACTCCAAAGAGAAAGGAATCGATCATGAGACATGGAAGAACTTGCCCGAAATGCGGATCTTCAGTTAATCCAGAACAAGACGTTTGTGGCAAATGCCGTCACCTTTTTACTAGTATAGACGAAGAAGATGAAGAGCCTTGGGACGAAGATGATATTGCTAGTCTAACTGAAAAAACCGAAATGGATCTGGATGATGAAGATGATTGGGATGAGAGAGAAGATAGTGGTGGCGTGATTATGGAAGATGATCCAAATGCTGAGCGAGAAAGCTTTGACGGGGAACAAGAAGATGATTGGGATCCGCCGATCTATGATGATGACGAAGAAGATGGCGGCGAAGACGGCCTTGATGGCTCGGGAGATGATTAATCATGCCAAAAAAATGCGAAAGATGTGGCGGTGACGATGAATCGAAATGCACTTGTAAAATTGCTGAAACTGAAACACTGAGAAGCCTAGTTGGCTGCCAAGGTTGCCGGACATTGTATTCGAGCAAGCACATGAGTTGCCCAAAATGCGGAATGCCGAGGCAAGGATGAGCGATCAGAAAAGAGGCTCAGTTAAACCCAAGAAAACGCAAACTCAGACAATTACTCCTAATCATATGGATTATTGCTCTCGCTGTCAGAATTATCAAAATCAGGGATTCAGTAGCTGCTTGAATTGTGGAAATACAAAACTAAAGAAAAGAAGGATTTGAATAAATCGAATTAGCAAAACACCCCAATGGGTGTTTTTTTGACGAATTTATTTATTTGAGGCATTATATTCTCGGTATTTTGAAATATATAGGAGCCTAATATGCTCGTGCCAAATCCTGTGAATTGCATGATTTGCAGTAAAAAACTTGATACCGATGAGTGGTTTTATTGTAAAAAATGCAAAGAAACTTTTTATCCACCTAAGAGCAAAACCTGCAAGATTTGCCCGGATTGTGGCTTGGATTACTCGGATGACTTAGATGAATGTCCGCAATGCAAAAATAAAAAAAATAAACCCTAACTCAAAAAAGGAAGGAAGGTGCTGAAATGCCATATGGAAGCAGTGATGATTTAAATGATGCTTGGGAAGAAATTCGGCAACTGAAAATTAAAGTTTCTGGACTAGAGAGAGACCTCGATAATGCCAAACAAACTATTGCGGATTTAAGAGGAGATAAGAAAAGGTTGGAAGCGAATATCGAACAAATGCAAAAAGATGGCCCAGTGAGAGCGTCGATGGCTTTTCCAGATTCACCTAAGGCGCATCCGCATAGATAAAAGGAGGGCTGAGAAATGGCGAAGCGAAAACAGATTGATTTTGATGCTGCGGGAGAGTTCGCTAATGCACAATTAAAAGTATTTAAACGAGCTGCGATAGAAAAAGTTTTAGGAAAAAAGGGAAAAAATCAGGATGTTGTGATATCTAAAAGACGGTTAGAAAACTTCGGGAAAAGGATTAAGAGCCTGAAACGCCAGCTAGACGAAGCTAGTGAGCTGATTAAAAAGCTTCGAAAAGATGCGAGGTCTATGAGAAGTCGCTTGAGCGAAGTAACTAAAGAAGAAGCGGCTTCGATGAACTTGGAGATGATGTTTCCTAAACAAACACCGAAGAAGAATGTTAGAAGAAAGAAAAAGGCTAGACCGAGTAAATTAGAATCTTTGCCGGGAAGTGACTTTAAAAATTAAAAATAATAAAATCCCCTAACCCCCAAAGGCCGCCCTTGCTTTAAAAGCTTCGGCGTGCCAAAGAAAGAAATGGTGGAAAATGGCCGCGATGATTGATACTATAAAAAAGCAGCTCGTAAAAGCTAATGAAACTATTAGAACTTTGAGATCTGAAAAAAAGAAAGCTTTCTCGTGATAACTTGGCCCTGAAACAGACGATGAGAGGCCTTCAGGAAATGAATGGTCAACATGAATTGAAAGAAAGAATGGAAGAAAATCGATTTGGACGGACTTCGTAAGCTTAAGAAAAAAATAAAATAAATCCCTTAATGGGGATTTTTTGTTTACCTCCCTCTGTCATCCCGGAGTACTCATCCGGGATCCAGTACATTTAAAACTATTAATATTTATTATTGAACTGGATCCCGCATCATTTCCGATTGAGTACAATCGGGTGCGGGATGACAAACGGGGCCTCCCTCGCAATGACGAACGGACGTCTTCTATTTCAAAAAATTCCGCGCTCTTAATTCTTTGTGATATTTAATGGCGAAACGGTGGGATTCGTCGCGGACTTTGATTAGAGTTAGTTCGCTCGTAAACTTGGGGATCTCACCTAGAAAATCGTTGCGTTTACGCTCGGGGCCTTTGGCGAGACCGACAACTGGGATGCTTAAATTAAAATCACGCAAAACTCCTTCCATCATTTTGACTTGGATTAATCCCCCATCGACTAAAATTAAACTTGGCAATGGCCAGTCTTTGGCGTGTTCGAGACGACGCTCTAAAACCTCTTTTAACATATGAAAATCATTGGGGCCTTTCACGGTACGGATTTTGAATTTACGATAACTACTTTTATCCGGCTCGTTATCGTAAAAAACCACCATCACGCCGACGGCCGACTGCCCTGAAATATTAGAGATGTCGTAGCCTTCTATGCGATGGCCGGTCTTGGGTAAATTGGTTTTTAATAATTCATCTTCTTTGATGAAAGAAACGTCTTGCAAATGAGTAATCGAGAAAATCTGGCGCTTCACTTTTTCGGCAGCTTCGAAGTTGAGTTTACCGCTCGCAGCCCTCATTTCTTTTTCTAAATTTTTAATTAAAGTTTTGACCCGACCGCTTAAAAATAATTTTAAGTGATTAATATTTTTCTTATAATCTTTGGTCGAGATTTCGTTAATACAAGCGCCGGGACAAAGATGAATTTCATAATCAAAACAGGGGCGAGACAAAGGAAGTTTTTTTGCTTCGCCAGCTTTTTCACAATATGGAAAAATCTTACGCAAAACTTTCAAAGCATCTTTAATCGAGTTGAGATTTAAAAAGGGGCCGAGGTAGGTTTCGCCGGCATCGCGATTTTTACCCCTCACAATTACCGGCTTAGGAAATTTAGTTTTAGTAAAAGTGATAAATAAAAAACTCTTGTCGTCTTTTTCTTTAACGTTAAAGGGTGGATTAAACTTTTTAATATAATTCGCCTCGAGGACGAGAGCTTCTAAAGCTGAATTAGTGACTTCAAATTTAATGTCGGCGATTTCGGAAACTAAGGCTTCAATGCGGGCGTCGTGCGCTTTTTGGAAATAAGAACTCACGCGACGCTTCAATGACCCCGCCTTACCCACGTATAACAAATCCCCCACCGCGTTTTTCATTAAATAAACACCGGGCTTTTCTGGGAGATTTTTTAAGATTGTTTGGAGTTTTTGGGTCATTTTTACTAGGTTTTATGGCATCTTAACACTTATTGACTTTAATGGCAATTTTATGGTATAATTAAGGTAGAACCGATGAGAGCCGAATGCCTCGGCTTTATCGCATAAAAACTAATTTAGGGGGTTGAGCTTATGAAAGCTGCAAAATTTTTACTTCCCGCGTCTGCAATCTTGTTTGTGCTGTGGTTTTTTACCAATGCGTTAATCAACGCGGGTAAATCGAATTCGACGGAGATGGTGGTGGTTGGGGTCGTCCCGGGCAATGCGCCGGCAAAGATGGATGAGTCCGCTGATAATTCGGACAAACAACTGTTAGATGCGTACGGCTACATCGATGACTCTTCGTTGGATGATCCGACCACAAAAAAGTTTGACCGGATCGATGAGCTCTTGGAGAGGATTAATGAAAAACTTGATCGACTCCTAGAGAAGCGAACTCTGATCAACGAACAGGCTTCGCGGATTGAGGAACTCATCAAAGAGCGTCTGCCGGCTGAGAAATAACCTGTCACACTTAACCAACCCAAAAAACTGAAGGAGAAGATCGTGATTAAAAAGATTACTGTGGCCCATATGGCTGGAAGCGGATCGACCATAACCGAATACACCAACAAGCTCGATGACCTTGATTGGAAATGCTGGATAATGGACATCCTGTCGGTGGGTGGAAAGATGGTCTCGGTGCCCATATCACCCAACAGATTACAGGGAGACCTTCCCGACTGCAGCCACCCGGGAATGAGAGAAATTCGCGAAACCTTTGATGGTGGAGAATTACCCGAAGCTGCACTGGTAATCTTTGTCATGAACGAATTAGCGTATGTAGGACTTGAAAACGATGCCGATCTTCAGGAGGTCAAAGATCTCAGGGATAGATTGACCGGGAAGGCCTAAAAGCCAAGTCAGCACCTAACACAAACAGCTCGAAGTCTCAGACTTCGAGCTGTTTTTTTATTCCTTATTAATCGTCTCTCCCCTTGTCACCTCGAGTGAAACGAGAAGGTCTAGCGATAGCGAGTCCCCTATTAATACGGGCTAATGCCCTAGATCTCCTCGCCTCAATTCTCGGAATTGAGACTCGAGATGACGAGGAGGGAATTGGACTCTGAATGACCCTACTTCGCCAGAGGCTACGAAGGGCGCGGCAGGGGGTTAAGGATTGGTTTTCTTGTATAACTTTTTTAGGTAGTGGCCGGTGTGACTGCCGGATTTTTTCATGACTTCTTCGGGGGTGCCTTTGGCGATGACTTCACCGCCTTTGACGCCGCCTTCGGGGCCGAGGTCGATTAGGTAGTCGGCGGATTTAATCATGTCTAAGTTGTGTTCAATTAACACCACGGTGTTGCCGCGATCGATTAAGCGATTTAAAACATCTAAAAGTTTTTGGACATCGGCGAAGTGGAGACCGGTCGTTGGTTCATCCAAAAGATAAATAGTTTTTCTGGTGTCGCGCTTGCCGAGTTCGGCGGCGAGCTTTACTCTTTGCGCTTCACCACCAGAAAGGGTGGTGGCGGATTGACCGAGTTTTAAATAGCCAAGCCCTACCTCTCTTAAAATTTTCATACGGTCGTGAATCCACGGAATTTCTTTGAAAAAATCTTCGGCGTCTTCGATCGACATTTGGAGGATGTCGTAAATATTTTTTTCTTGATATTCTACCTCTAAAGTTTCACGGTCGAAACGTTTGCCCTTGCAAACCTCGCACTCGATTTCGACGGCAGGCAAAAAGTGCATCTCGATTTCTAACACGCCGCGGCCTTCGCAATTTTCGCAGCGGCCACCGCGGACGTTGAAACTGAAACGACCATCCTTATAACCACGGACTTTGGCATCAGGCGTCGAAGCAAAAAGTTCGCGAATGTAAGTCCAGGCGCCCACATAAGTGGCGGGGTTACTACGAGGCGTGCGGCCGATGGGTGACTGGTCGACATTCACGACACGATTCAAATAAGAAAGATTAAGAATTTCTTTGAAGGCACCAACTTTGTAATCTGCGCCGTTAAATTTATTAGCTAAATCTTTATAAAGCACATCGTAAAGCAAGGAGCTTTTGCCGGAACCACTGACACCCGTGATGACCGTCATGCGGCCGAGGGGAATCTCGACGTCGATGTTTTTTAAGTTGTTGGCGGTGACGCCTTTGAGTTTTAAAAGCGGGGTGGTTTTAGTGATAGGGCGGCGCTCGTCTGGCCAAGTAATTTCTATGTCCCCTCTTAGATAATCTAGAGTTAAAGACTTTTGGGATTTGTCTTTGAGAATTTCTGGAATGGGGCCGATGGCCACAACTTCGCCACCATTGATACCGGCCGCGGGGCCGATGTCGACTAAAAAGTCGCTGGCTAAAATCGTGTCTTCGTCGTGCTCAACCACGAGAACGGTGTTGCCGAGGTCACGGAGTTTCTTTAAGGTTTCGATTAATTTTTCGTTGTCTTTTTGGTGGAGGCCGATAGTGGGCTCGTCCAAAATATAAAGGGTGCCGGTTAAACGACTGCCGATTTGGGAAGCTAAGCGAATGCGCTGACCTTCACCACCCGAGAGCGTGGCGCTTTTACGATCTAGGGTTAAGTAATTTAAACCCACGTCGAAAAGGAATTTTAAGCGGCCGTTGATTTCTTTTAAAATATTTTCGGCGACTTTATGATCTTTATTTTCACCTTTTTCAAAAGCGGTGAGGAGCTTGTGTTCGTAGTCGAAGAAAAAATCTCGGACTTCTTCGATCGACTGAGCGGTGACTTCGGCGATATTTTTATTGTTTAATAAAACGCTGAGTGATTCTTTTTTTAATCTTTGACCGCGGCAGGCTTCGCAAGGGTGATCGGAAAAAAGTTCTTTAATACCTAAGCCGCCGCATTCGGTGCAGGCACCGAAAGGAGAGTTGAAAGAGAAAAGGCGCGGTTCGATTTCGGGGAAAGAAAAGCCGTCGTTCGGACAAGTAAATTTCGCGGAGAAGGTCATTTCTTTGTCGCCTAAAATTGTGACGACGTCATTGCCATATTTCAAACCGCTCTCGATGGCTTCGGCTAAACGGGCGCGGTTATCTTTTTCGGTGAAGTCTAAAGTTGAAGGAATGCGATCCACGACGAGATCGATGAAGTGGGCTTTGTAGCGAGAGAGTTCGATGCGTTGGCGGAGAGAAAGGAATTGACCATTGACGCGGACTTCGGAGAAACCAGCGTTTAGAAAGTCGTAAAGTTTTTGATAGTACTCGCCTTTGCGGCCACGGACAACGGGCGCCAAAATCACGTAAGTTCCCCGCTCTTTGCTGTCTTTGAAAAGCGAGACGGTGAGGTCGACGATCTCTTCTTTGGTGAGTTTTTTAATATGATGGCCGCACTCAGGACAATGAGGTTCGCCAAGGCGCGCAAAAAGGACGCGAAGATAATCGTAAATTTCAGTCGTGGTCGCGACTGTGGAACGAGGGTTGTGGGAATGACTTTTTTGGTCGATAGAAATAGACGGGCTCAAGCCTTCGATTTCGTCGACATCGGGCTTATCGATTTTGGATAAAAATTGACGGGCGTAGGAAGAAAGACTCTCAATATAGCGCCTTTGGCCTTCGGCGAAGATGGTGTCAAAAGCCAGCGAGCTTTTGCCCGAGCCAGAAAGACCAGTAAAAACCACCATCTTATCTCGAGGAATTTCGATCGAAATGTTTTTTAAATTGTGTTCGCGGGCACCCTTAACCCTGATTTTATTGACCATAATTGATTTTTAACCGTGATAACCGTTTATTATAAAGATTTTTTTGATAAAGGGCAAGGTAAAACAAAACCGACCTTATTGGTCGGTTTGAATATTGTTATTCGATTTCGGGATTTAAAATTAAGGATTCTAAGAATGGAGTAGCTCTAGAATCTACTAACTCTAATTCGGTGCGGTCGGGAAAATACATGAGCTTGAGGTATTCCCAACCGTTAACACCGACACAAAGATTGAATTTATAATGAACGCCTAAACTGCGATATAGACTTTCGACTCGTGTCTTGGTAGGTGGTCGCCACTGATAAATAGAAATATCTTGAATATAGAAGATAAAAGGCTGGTCATTATTGGTGCAGGTGGCCTGAAAAATTTTCCGATCGGGGTGAAGATGCGGGTAAACAGAAGCTGGCGGAGAGCGCGTAATTTCAATGAAAATTTCTTCGAGTGTTGGCATGCCCGTAAAAGTAATTGTAGTGAAAACGATCGACATAAGCTGACTCCCCTCCTTGATTAAGTGGTTTTAGAATCTGTCGTAAAGATTTTCGGCATCTTCAACACTCATAGGAACATCTAAGATCGCGGTTTTGGGATCTATGAAATACCTCACTTCGAATAAACGAGGGGCACGCCCCAAACCAAAAACTCTGATCTTTAAGTCGCGATATCTTTGCTTAGTTGTAGAATCGGTGTAGCCGATAGAAAACGAGATCATAGAAAAAGAACATGACTTGAATTCATTGTAATTATTATTTCTAATACATTTAATTGACCAAACTTGATTGGTAGAAAGAAAAGCAGCGGTAAAAATTTCATCTTCGATGGGTAGATCGATAAACTCAATCGTCCCGCAAGGAGACGAATTATCATCTGTGAAAGTCATGACGAGTCTCCGTAAAAATTTCAAAGGACTTGTCCCGAGCGAAGTCGAAGGACTTTATTTTTATAGCATAAAGAAAAACCCCGTGCTAGGTTGCACGGGGTTGAATTAATGTACTAAATGTAAAACTTACTAATCGGCTTTTACTTACCGAGACTGACTTTCAATCGAGCCAACTCATCATCAACTTCGGAATTGACTTCGATGTTCGCGAGCAACTCATCGTCGTTCACGTCACCAGCCAAAGTTTCCAAAGCATTGAGCTCGGAGTCTTCATTGTCGTAATGATCTTCGAGAGAAGCCAGGCGACCGAAGGCGTCATTGGCACCAAGGCCAGTCTTCGCTTCCACCAAGCTCCTACGAATTTCCTGAGAAGCAGAACGCACTTCGAAAACAGCGATCTTGCCTTGCGCAGAATCAACGAGACCTTGACGCTGCTTAATGTCATCGCGCATAGTCGCGATCACTTTCTCGTTGTCATCCCAGACTTTTTGCAAACCACTCAGCTGAGTGGTTAACTGAGACTTCTTAGTAAGAGCGGCTCGAGCGCCGTCATCTTTACCAGCTTCGACAGCGGTGGCGGCCAACCTGCCATACTTCGCAATGTTCGCCGTCAGAGTCTTGATCTGCTTCGTCAAGCTGCCAGTACTGGGATCATTTTGCGCCATCAGCTTTGCGAGCTTCTTGCGAAATTCGCCAAGCTTTTCATTTGCTTCCACGACGTCGAACCTCGCGTTCTCAGTCGTTGAAACCAATTGTTCTTTCACTGGCTCGGTCACACCGGCAAACCAGCGAGTCCAAGTTTTAAGCCACGAAATAGCCAAGGGACACCTCCTTCTAGTACGCTACGGGTTTACCGTGAGCGGACCAATGGTTTTGGGGTTTACCCCATTAGGTAATTGCTATACCTAACGGGGCTTGGGAAAACTTCCGGAACCGAGAGTTACACTGTGTAAATCGCGGTTTCGAAATTGGTGAGGGCGCGGTTCAACTGAGCCATCTGGTCGGCCAGCTCTTCCACCGAGAAATCTTGGTTGGAAACGCTGTTGACCATGACGAACAGAGACTTCGCCGGATCTTCATTTTCGGTGTCGGCAAGCAGAGCGACTGCGAAAGGCAGAAACTCCATGTTCAGAGCCAGCAGCTTGAGAGCGAAGCCGCCCTCATTGACTGGCAGATCGGCGAGACTACAGAGATCGACGGCGAAGACAAACTGGCCTTCGTCACGGTTCTCGGAAATCACCAAGGTCCGCTGCTTGTCCATGACATTCAGTGGCACTCGCACACTGGTACGCTCTTCGTTGATGCCAGCTTCGAAGCTGAGACCTTGAAGAGCGTGGCCAATCGCGACCAAGTTACTCAACTTGCCAGAAGTTGTTCCGGGTGACACCGCAGTGTCGTCCGAAACCGCTAGTTTTGTTGGAGTGTCGTTCATAAGGCACCAGTTCCTTTCCTCTACCAGAGAGGGGTTAGGAGGGAAACGAAGGGATGTGTGGCACCATGCCACGCATCCCTTATCAGAAACATCCACACAATCGATTATTGCTGATAAACCTCGAGATCACCTGCGAAAACTTCTCGACCAAACACGAAATCAACCCAACCGCCACGAGGTAGATCGGACTTTTCGCCGACCTCTCGAATTAAAGCGAAAGGTTGATCACAAAGGTCGTGATCGCAACTATACTCTGTCAAAGAGACAAATGAAGTCTTATTGCCTAACTCAGAATCCTTGCCTTCGCCGTGATAGGTATCGGTTTTGTTGTACCAGAGATCGACGTTGCCTTGACCTTCAATCGCCACTTCATTTTTGAATTGAGGCGTGAAGTCTAAGGCGCGGACATCGAAATCTGTTTCTCGGCCGGTGTTGTTCTCAAAGAACCAATGTCCCGGCACGCCGTCGTGCTCACAACAAAGGAACTTTCGATCACCACACTCCAAACCTTCTGGCTTGTAAACCACATAGTAAGCGATCCGCTTGCCAAAAGTTTTCACCAAAAGATATAGAGCCCGGTCATCGTCCAGAAGGAAGAAATACCAACGAGCCCCCAAACTAGTCTCGACCACGGATTCGATGCGTTGCACCGGATACCGCTTCTCGAGCAGCGGACTACTTTGTTCACCGCCAGTCACACACTCTTCCAAAGTAAGCTCATCGGTCAAAACAATCTCATCACCAACTCGAATCCTTCCCCATAAATTAGGGTCGTCGACTTTGGACATACTGCTTTTTTCCTTTCGGCGAGCTCAAGGCAAGCCTTTCTTCAGACACACCGCCACTTTAAAAATGACGGCGTGTCTTTTGGTTTGGGGTTTGAGAAATCAATTATTTAGCCATGTCTAGCCATCGAAAGCACTGCGATCACAACAATAATCATGATGATCATGCCGAACCAGAAGCCGAAGCTCGGGCCGGTCGAATAAACGACACCG
>JAHFLM010000058.1 GCA_023244865.1 Candidatus Harrisonbacteria bacterium
GTTTGGTTTCCGGCTTAGTCGAGCTTATTCAGCCCGTTCTAATTCTTTTTATTGGCGGCATGGTCGGCATTCTCTTCGCCTCCATTCTTCTACCTATTTATAAATTGGTCCAAGTGTTCTAAAATTAAATCAATGCTTCACACTAATGCTTCTCGTTCTGGATTCACGCTTATCGAAATGCTCGTCGTGGTTTTCATTATCGGCCTCTTGTCCTCCGTAGTTTTAGTTGGCCTCGGCACCTTCAGAGCTCGCGCTCGCGACACTAGAAGAATCGCCGACCTTCGTTCCGTTCAAGCTATGCTCGAATCCTATTGGCAGAAAAATGGCGAATACCCAGCCTCTTCCACGTGGACAGATTTGAAACAAGATTTAATAAGTGCCGCTGTGGGTGTTAGTGCTGTGCCTAACGATCCTTTAGTTGGCTCAATTTATTTCTACGGCATTAGTCCTAACCGCCAAAATTATACTTTAGGTGCCGAGCTTGAGGATCCTAATCACTCTGCTTTGCGAGATGATGTAGACAACACTGGTTCGGATAATTACGGCGTAGATTGCAATGATCCCGTTTACTGTCTTAAGTTTTAAAATTATTTGGACCGTTTTCGGTTTAATTATCGGAAGCTTTTTAGGTGTCGTTGCTAGTCGGTATACTAGCAGTGGCTCTTTATTTTCTCTAAAAAAAATCTCTGGCCGCTCATCTTGCAATGACTGCGGTCACGTTCTAAAGCCTCAAAATCTTATCCCGCTTTTCAGCTTCATTTTTCAGGGGGGGCGTTGTTCCTTTTGCCATATTAAACTCCCTTTATTTTATCCAGCTATAGAATTAGTCACGGCCACCTTCTTTTATTTCTCTCTTGATCTTTTTAATTTTTACAACCTTAGTTATAAATACTTCTACCATCTCCCAGTTAATACTTTTTATCTTCTAATCCTACTTTGGCTAATCTTTGGTTGTTTTTTAATTATCATGAGCTTCATAGACCTAAGACTCCGTTTAATCCCAGACGAATTAGTTCTAGGTATTTTTATTTTAGGTGGCATTAGTTTATTTTTAGGTCACACTTCTTTCTTGGGTTATTACACTGGCATCATTCCCACCCCGAATGATCCTGCTCTTCGACTTCTGTTAGGCTCTGTTTTCGGCTATTTATTTTTACTAGCACCTTATCTTATTACCAAGGGGCGAGGTATGGGCTATGGTGACGTGAAGTTGGCTGCTGCATTAGGATTCGTCCTCGGTTGGCCAGACATTTTAATTGCTCTCTTCACCTCTTTTATGCTCGGTGGCCTTTTCGGAATAATTTCCTTGGTTTTTAAATTTAACAGATTAAAAACCGCCATTCCTTTCGGTCCCTTCCTCGCCCTAGGAGCGATCATCACCATGTTTTGGGGCATCAAGTTACTCTCCCAATATTTTGCTATACTTTAGCTATGAGTCCGTCGAGTCACAAAAATCATTCCCTATCTACTATTCCTTTGTCATCTCGAGCGGAGCGAGAAGATCTAGGCCTTAAGCCGCATATTAATTCAGGCTTCACTCTTATCGAATCCCTAGTTGTCATCGGCATCCTTTCACTTCTCACTTCCATGCTTTTGTTTTATAACCGAGGCACCGAAACCCAAATCTCCTTATTAAAAGAAAAGGCTAATATCACAAGCGCACTTTTTAAAGCAAAAGACCTAAGTCTTGCTAACTTTACGACCGGAGAAGCCCTGTTCAATGTTTGCGGCTACGGTGTTCATTTTGAAAAAACTAGATATTTCATCTATCAAGATCTTTTCCGAGACTGCGCTGCTTCTGATCGTATTTACAGTAAAGATAATGAAAACGAAATTCTTAAAGATGATATTTTTACCCTCTCTTCTAGTTTAAACCTCACGAATCTTGCTGATCTAGATATTTTTTTCCTCCCACCCATTCCCCAAGTTTATTTTGACGGTCATCCCGCTACGGGTGAAAAAGAAGTCGGTCTTTCGAATCAAGAAAGAAATATCGAAGGCAAGATTATCATTAACAGCGCCGGCCAAATCAGCAATGAATAAAAATATTTCAGGCTACATTTTAATCGAGTGCATGGTTGCAATGACCATCTTAACCGTTGGTTTGATGAGCGTCTTTTCATTGCTCTCGCGTTCCCTGAGTTCTAACCGCGTGGTTGCTAATCGTTATCAGGCCACCTATTTAGCCGCCGAAGGCATCGAATTAGTAAAGGGGATTATCGAAGATAATGCTATTAAGGACTTGTCTTGGAATACTTATTTAAACGAAGGTGAATTTGAAACCGAATTCCCCGGTGATATTCTGGAACCTTACTCTGGAAAAGTCATTAAGTTCGACGACACCACTAAATCTTTCAATTATGAAGATGGTAAAGACACACCATTTACAAGAAAAATTATCCTAACCTTTTTGGGTAGCGGCAATGAGATTAAGGTCGAATCAATCGTCGATTGGGTAAGTCGCGGCAGTGCCAATTACAAAGTAAAATTAGAATCCCATTTTTTTGATTGGAGATAATTATTATGAAACAGCATAAAATAAAACACATCATTTTAGAATCTGGCTTGCCCCGAGCGGAGTCGAGGGGCTTCACTCTCATCGAAGTCTTAGTCGCCACCTCGCTCTTCGTAGTGATTATTGGCATCGCTGTGGGTATCTTTGTTAATTCCCTAAGAAGTGAAAATACCATCGTAGCTCTAATGGCTGCTAATGATAATGCAAGTTTAACCTTAGAACAGATGGCTCGAGAGATCCGTTTTAGCTCTCAGTTTTCTCTTTCAGACGATCGTAATTCACTAAGCTTTACCGAGAAAGGTGTCGGTCGAGTAGTTTATAAATTTGATCCTGATGGCCAATTCGTTGAGCGGAATGGCGAACGATTAACTGCTAGAAATGTTATAGTCGATTATTTAATTTTTGAATTACGCGGTCAGAACGCGGGGGACTCCGAAGCCACCAGAGTTAATATTAGATTAGGTGTTAAAGCCATCGATAAAACCTTCACCGATTCCACTACAGATCTCCAAACCACCGTCGTCAGCCGCCAACTAGATTCCTAAACTATGAAAATTACTAAAATTTTAACTTGTCATTCCTGCGGAGGCAGGAATCTAATCCACGAAGAAGCTCGGGCCGGCCAGGTCATGCTCCTCACCGTTCTTATTTTAGGCGGTGTCGTTTTAGGTGCCTCATCCATTGGCGGCCTCTTAATGCTCAATCAACTCAAGCAAGCTAATTTGGTCACCGACTCTACCCAAGCAGTCTTCGCCGCCGACAGTGGTTTGGAATATGCTCTATTTACTAAATTTAAAATTCCCACCTATCCCAAACCATCTTTCGATCGTGCTAACTTCATTACCACCTTCGAAGGCACCGACGAGTTCATGAAATTCCGCTCAATTGGCTGTAGTGGCAGCGCCACTCTTTCTGGTATGGGCTGCGGCCGCCGCGCCAACCGCTCCGAAGAACTCACCTTCGAATTAGTTAGATAAAAAGCTTTTTATTTCTGGTTAATTTATTTTTTTATACTGTCATTCCCGTGAAAACGGGAATCTGCCTAGATATTGGGCATGCTTAGTTTTTGCTAAATCCATGGAGATTCCCGTTTTCACGGGAATGACAAATTATAGGTGGGGTGAATGATAAAAGCGGTTCAAATCCCCATAAAACCAGCCTTTTATTACTAATTGACATAATACTGTCAATTATGGTATAATTAATAGAGTTAGCTAAAGCATGTTGCTTAGAGCTAGAGCAGCAATTTGTCATAAAATCAAAAGGAACCGATGATGCAGGCTCAGAAAATGACTCGAGAAGAAATGAT
>JAHFLM010000014.1 GCA_023244865.1 Candidatus Harrisonbacteria bacterium
AGATTAATTCTCCAAAAACCCGGCCTCCTAATTTTAGACGAGCCCACGAACCACATTAACTTCCGCCACCTCCCCATCATCGCCGAAGCCTTGAGTAAATATCAGGGAGCCATGATCTTAGTCAGCCACTCTAAAGATTTTGTAGAAAAAATCCGCATCGACGAGGAACTAGATTTAGACAATTAAAAAATCCCTTTCGGGATTTTTTAATTAATACCTATTAATCTTAACGGAACAACCATCCAAACAAACTGAACTTAGCTTCATTTAATTTAATAAATGTATCAATAACATTCTGGTCTTGTTCCAAAATCTTAATCTGAGCTTCTAACTCCGCCTTATTAGTTGAGTTAGTAGCTTGATCAGCAAATTTCTTTAGTTGATCTATTTGATTTGCAGTCACAACCATCTGACTACGCAACACACCAATATTTTTATAGTCGGTTCCTACAAAAAATGTTTTAAAACTACCATAGCTTTCCACTCCTGTAAGAGCATCAGAAGTTGTTTTTTGAGAATCTTGCTGAGCCTTCGCAATCACCCTCACCTTAGCCCCAATACCATCTTCGTGATCAGCCACAGCTAAAAGACCTCGAACAAATACCGCAACAGTACTTCTATGAGCTTCGCCCATAATAAGAGAAGAGTCCCCTTCTTTTTCTACCTTTACTTTAATCTCTTTGATCTCATTATCTTGGTTTTTTGCATTCAAAGATCCATTTATATTAATCTTTTCCTCTGACAAAGCCGCACTCACATTCGCATTAGTTACAGCCCTATCATCTTGAGTCAAGTTAATTTTTGCCTGAATTGGCACAGCTCCCTGAGCTGCAAAAGAAGCCGAAAAAACCATAGATCCTAGAGCAACGATCAACGCCAATAAAATATTTTTTTTAAACATATAATTTTGTTATTTAATTAGTAATAACTACTTGTTACATGATGACGCTCAATCAACCAACCCATTACAAATAACTAAAAAACAGCCCAAAGGGGCTGTTTTTTATCATTTTTTTAAATTCCTACCTAATCCTAAAGCTCTTCGCTCCACTCCTTCTACCACCAAAATGTCTGAATTTTGGCTTAGCGGCCGCAATCGGGGCTAAATTCATGACTGGTGCTGGAATCGATTCTGGCAACTTTGCGAGTGGCAATGCCGCACGAATTAATTTCTCAATGTCTCGCACCTCACTCTTCTGGTCTGGTGTCGCAAAAGAAATCGCGTGACCCACACCACCTGCTCGAGCCGTTCTACCAATTCTGTGCACATAGTCTTCAGAATTCTGAGGCATATCATAATTCACCACGAGCTCAATCCCCTTCACATCAATTCCACGAGCCGCGATATCAGTCGCCACCAAAATTCGATACTTGCCATTTCTAAAACCATCCAACGCTTCTTTTCTTTGAGATAAAGAACGATCAGAGTGAATTTCAGACGATTGATAACCAAAAGTTCGCACCATAGTCGCTACTTTTCTTGCCCCATGCTTCGTCCTAGAAAAAATCAAAATCGAACCTCGATAATCTCGCAAAACGGTTTCGAGCAACTGCGCCTTATCATGCTTCCCCACGAAATAAACCTCCTGAGTCACTCTGTCGGCGGTAGTGCCCTGCACCGCAATCTCAATCTTAGTCGGTAACTTCATGTGTACCTTCGCAATATTCAAAATATTTTCTGGCATCGTAGCCGAGAAAAGCATTGTCTGCCTGTCCTTTGGCAACACCTCTAAAATCTTTTTCAACTGTGGCGCAAAACCCATATCAAACATTCTATCCGCCTCGTCTAAAACTAAAGCGTTCATATATTTCAACACGATCGTACGCTGTTCCATGTGGTCGATAATTCTCCCTGGAGTTCCCACAATGATCTGTGGATTTCTTCGCAAATCTCGAATCTGTTTATAAATCGGCTCACCACCAATAATCACCGACGTCCGGACACCTAAAGAAGCGCCGACTTTTTTCAACACCTCATTTACCTGAAAAGCTAATTCTCGAGTTGGCACCACGACCAATCCCTGCTTCCCTCGCAAAGCCGCTTGAATCAAAGGCAAGCCAAAAGCCAAGGTCTTCCCCGTCCCTGTTTGCGCAATACCCACCAAATCTTTTCCCTCAATTAAAGTTGCGATCGATTTTTCTTGAATTGGTGTTGGCACTTTAAAACCCAACTTATCCAAAACCGCCAAAATACTTGGCGCAATTCCTAAATTATAAAAACCCGAGCTTTCATTCATATTACCTATATTATATCATATCTAATTTCAAATGGCAATAGGTCAACATAAAAATCAAAGATTGCAAGCCATTCAAAAATATTTTTTGTCGATACTTATACTTCTAGTCAAAAACACATATAATCTTCGCAACAAAAACTCTAAAAAAATATATGAAAAAGATAGCAATTAGTCTCATTGCATTAACATCAGTCTTCTTTATTTTGTCAGCCTTAAGTAGAAACCAAGCCGAAGCCGTCTCAAGCACCACTGTCACATATTCTGCTACAAGTGGTTCCGACTCTACTGGTACGGGCACCCAAGCTCTTACTGTCACAGATCTAAGTAATTTAACTACTAGCGACGATGTGAGAATGACCACCGATGGTAATTGGCCAAGCTCGACAGATGACAGTCAATATTTGGAGTTAATTTTTACTCCAAGTATTCCAAACAACGCCACCATCAACAGCGTTCAAATTACCAACGAATATCAGCGCAGCAATAGCTCTCTCAATAGCATTAAAATGAACGTCTGGGATGGCGTAGACTTCTCCCACTCTCACACTCTCAATACCACGAGCAACAATACAGATATTTCACAGACTATCGACCTAAGCTCCTACATCAACACCCCAGCAAAAGTTAATAGCTTAAAGGTTAAGCTTCTTATGCAGGGCGGCAACTCCAGCACTAAACATGACTTTGTCAAACTAGACGTCACCTACACCCCAAACTCTGCCCCAACAGCCACTAGTCAATCCGTAAGTACCAATGAAGATAATTTAAAAAATATTACCCTGACTGGAAGCGACCCAGAAAGCCAACCCCTCACTTTTGCAGTCGTTACTAATCCTACCCATGGCACACTCTCTAATTTAAATTCCTCTACTGGCTCAGTAGATTACACCCCTACTAATAATTACAACGGCAGCGACTCTTTCACCTTCAAAACCAATGATGGTTCTTTAGATAGCACCTCCGGTACCGTTTCCATCACTGTTAATTCTATTAACGACAACCCCATCATAAACAGCGTCTCGGTAACACCTAGCGACCCAAATACCAACGACACTCTCACCGCTATTCCAAATGGCAGTGATGCAGATGAAGACCCTCTCACCTTTTCTTATCAATGGCAAAAAAATGGCGGGGATATTTCAGGCGCTACCAACAACACCTTAGACTTAAGCACTTCTGGGAACGGCGACAAAGATGATACTGTCACTGTTAAAGTAACTGCTAATGATGGCCATGGTGGCACTAGCTCGGTCTTTACCTCAAGCTCGGTCACTGTCATAAACAGCTCCTCTACAGCTGGTAACCAATCCGCAAGCACTAACGAAGATGAGGTCGCAACTATTATTTTAAGCGGCACAGATCTTGATAATGATGTTTTAAATTTTGAAATAGTTTCAGACCCTAGCAACGGCAGCCTTTCCGAAATCAACCAAGCAACAGGTGAGGTCAGTTACACTCCAAACGAGAACTACAACGGCATCGATTCCCTCACCTTCAAAACTAATGATGGCTCCGTCGATTCAAGCACTGCCACCATCAATCTCACTATTAATTCCGTAAATGATAGCTTGGTTCTGAGCTCGATTGGCAATAAAACCGTAAACGAACTGGCCAATCTTTCCTTTACCGCTAACGCCAACGATCTAGATGCTGATCATAATCCCGTCACTTTTTCTCTCACTAACGCTCCAACTGGTGCCACCATTGATTCCAACACTGGAGAATTTTCTTGGACCCCCACCGAATCCCAAGGTCCAAACGATTACACTTTTACAATTAATACCGCCGATGGCGGCACCGAAACCGACCAAGACAGCGAACAAATCACCGTCACAGTTAATGAAGTGAACATCGCTCCAACTACTAATAATTCCAGCACCTCCACCGTCGAAGACATTCCTCTAACAATCAGCCTTAACGCTGCCGATAGTGACTTACCGGCAAATTCTTTGACTTATATTATTTCTGAGGGTGCTAATCACGGTGTTCTATCTGAGCTATCAGCCAACCAAACAACCTACACTCCTGACCTTAATTTTATCGGTATTGATAATTTTAAATTCAAAGTTTTTGACGGGGTAGATTACAGCAATGAAAGCACCTTTAATATAACCGTAATTGAAAATACAGCTCCTACTGCTAACGATCAAGATGTTAGCACCAACAAAAATATCGCTAAATTAATTACCCTAACCGGCAGCGATCCAGAAGATCAATCTTTAACTTTTAGCCTTATCAATCACCCACTTCATGGCACCCTCTCTAATTTAAACTCTAGCAATCAAGAAATAACCTATACTCCAGACCTAGATTACACTGGTTTAGACGCATTTAGCTTTAAAGTTAATGACGGAAAATTCAACAGTGAAAGCGGCACAATTAATATAGAAACTAGCATCACAGAAGATGAGGGATCAGGAGAACCTGAGGTAATTAGCAATGATGGCCTACCCTTTGGATTAAATCACAACATTGCAACTATCGATGAAAAAATAAAACCAGAAACCAATCCCGAAACCCCAACCAATCAATTAAACACCCAAACAACTCCTACAGGCGAAGTCTTAGGTGCCTCGATCTCGTGTGGCCCATACCTTTCAAGCTTCATGCAAATGGGTAGCGGTAACGACTCCAAAGAAGTAACCAAGCTCCAAAATTTCCTTAACAATCAAGGTTTCTCGGTACCGGTCACTGGTTACTATGGTCAGCTCACCAAAAACTCGGTCATTAATTTTCAAATCAAGAACCGAGAATATATTCTAGATCCTTGGAAGAAATTCGGCTTTGTCGATGTAATTCCTACCGGTCAGGTTTTCAAAATGACTAAGTGGAGAATTAACATGATCAAGTGCCCAGAATTAGATCTTCCAGCTCCAACTCTTTAGTGAATTATGAGATAATGAATCTGTATGAAGCAGATTCGCAGAAAATCTAAAAAACAAAAACCGCCACTATTACACTTTGGTGTTTTCATAGCGGCGGTTTTTGCAATTACCTTGATTACTAAAATTAATTTAATTAGCAGCTCACCTATTTATTCAAAAATCTTTCATAGTAATTTCCTTGCCACTATCCTGCCTCAAGTATTAATCAATGAAACAAACACAGACAGAAATAAACAAAATCTTCCGTCTCTTGCCAGTAACTCATTATTAGAAAAAGCTGCCACTCTTAAAGCTCAAGACATGATTAAAAATCAGTATTTTGCCCACTCCAGTCCATCAGGCATCAACCCGTGGTACTGGCTAGATAAAGTAGGCTATAATTTTTCTTCGGCTGGAGAAAATCTCGCAATGAACTTTTTCGAATCAGAAGATGTAGCTCGAGCGTGGATGGACTCCCCACCACACGAAGCTAATATTTTAAACAAACACTATACCGAAATGGGTGTTGGTGTCGCAGAAGGAACTTATCAAAATAAAAAAGTGGTCTTCATAGTAGAATTTTTCGGCAACCCAGCTCTATAAAAAAACTAAACAAAAAAAACGGGCTAACTGCCCGTTTATTTCCAAATTAAATTTCAATCGTCACTACTACTATCCGCGTAGATCTGCAGAATATGCAAAAACAAATTGATAACATCGAGGTACAAGGCCACAGCCACATCGATTGCATTATCAAGCGTCGCCGGTAGCTCACTCGCTCGCCACATATCAAACCCAATGTAGAGCGCGAAGATCCCAGCCGCAATGTAATGAATCGGCGTGAACCCAGCTAAAGCCGGAATAAACAAGCTCAAAATCGAAACCACGACCAAGCAACTCAGGGCACCAAATAGCGCCCCACCAATACTTTTGTAGAAATCAGGAAACATAGTCCCAGAAGCCGCCATCACAGCCGTCACAACGCCTGTGAGACATGCCGCATCATAAACAACCCCGGGTTTCGCAAGCTCATACATCGCAAGCGTCGGCCCCAAGATCATCCCAAACGGCACCACCACCAAGTGGTAACCCAAAAACGAAAGGGCCGGGTTCTCACTTTTCAAAGAAATCACGATACCCAGAATCGGCAAACCCAATCCAAGCAACAAAATTTCCAAAATATTCATGTGCCAGCTTGCAGTCACTTTTGCAGCCATTGCCGTCGCAGCAAATCCCCAAGCCAAAATCGCTCCCAACACAAAATAAAAGGCGCTTCTTGTCATCGTGTCTCGACCACTACGTTCCCAAACTGCACTTGATACGCTCATAATCCTTCATCCTCTCTCTCGATTGTGAAAAGCTGGCGTCACCCAGCGAACTTAGACGTAGCCAAATACTAATATAAATAGCAAATAATGTCAATAACAACAAAACTAAAGCCGTGTTAAAATAACCCAATGAATCAAAAACCTTGGTTTAAAAATAAAAAATATGGCTGGGGTTGGCAACCCGCTACTTGGGAGGGCTGGCTTTCGCTCTTAGTCTACATCGCCCTCATAACTTGGAACACCACCTATTTCACAGCCCATCAAAATTCCGTTGAAGACTTTCTCATAAACACCATCTGCCTAACCGCAATCCTAATCTGGCTCTGCTACAAAAAAGGCGAAAAGCCCGGCTGGCACTGGGGCAATTAAATTATTGCACCCTCACAGTTACAAGTCTCAAATACGATTTTCCATACTTATCTACAACCTGAAAATTAATGGAATAAATCCCAGCCTTAGGGAATGAAAGGGTGAACGTGTCGTTTTTCGAAAAAAGTAAACTATAACCATAACCACTACTAAGAACTTTACCACCAGAAATCACCTGAGGAAGCGTGTATTTTATCTCATCATTATCCAAATCACGTGCCGCTACCGTCCAAGTTCCAGATTGTCCCACCGCAAGTTCTGTCGGCCCGAAAACATCACTAATCGTAGGCGCCCTATCATTATCAAAAGCCAAATCAGCAATTGAAAACTTAGTATTACTAGAATCGCAATTAGTAGTTGACCCTGCCAAGCAAGCCCTCACAGTATATTGGCCGACAGTAATATTACTATTATTAAGATCCGTTCCAACCACCCAATTATAAGCTTCCCTATAATCAACATTCCTATCTATGCTTACGCCCCTACCTATCGTGTAAGCCGTCTTAGCACCGGTTGTAGAATTCTCCTTATCCAAATACAAATCCACCTTAGCCGTATTAACAGGAGTTATACCCCACTTAATACCCTGAGTAGATTTAATATCCCACTTCTCTCCCCCATTTGGCGAAAGAAGCGTTATAGAAGATCGCGCAGCCGGCTTTACGCCAACATCAGAAATAGCCCGCTCGTTCACCCGATCAACTTGCCCCACTTCATTATTAACTAAAGGAGTCATCTGTACCTTTTTATTTTTATAAACATATGTACCGCCACCAATCACCACTAATAAAATAACGACAAGAAGTGGAAGCGAAATAAAACCTCTTTGTGAGTTTTTCATCCTTTTATTCTAGCAAAAACTTTCTAAAAAACGAATAAAACTAAATAACAACAAAGGCGCCCCGGTGGCGCCTTTGTTGCGTACTGATTACTATAGTATTTAACTTACTAACACCTATTAGGGCATTAAGAGATAATATTAACTGTTAAAGTAGTATTAGTAACTTGAGTAGAGGCATTTGACGCAGAGAAAGTCAGAGTATAAACACCTGTTGCGTTATATGCATGAGAGAAGCTTGCGGTCGAATCATTGTTAGGAGCAGCAAAAGTTGCACCTGGATTTGTCGCGTAATTCACCTCATCTCCGAAACGAACTGAGTAAGTAATAGAACCGGCCATAGAATCATTAGCTGCCAATGTCCAAACACCAGCTTGGCCAATGTGTAATGAAGTTGGTCCTGAAATACTAGTAATAGTAGGAGCTGGGTTGGTTACCAAATTTCCTAAATCACGAATAGCATAAGCAGATATCACATTACCCTGTTGATAACCAGAAATACTAAGAGTATCTCCCACTACCAAACTTGAGAATGAAACACTTACATTATTTTTGTTCCACAAAACGGTTGTCGCACTTACATTAATGTTCTGAGTAACACCATTGCCATAAACAGTAAGGGTGGCTGGCAAAAAAGGACTTGAGATACCACTTACTGTGACATTGTTAATTTGCACTAAGTTAGTAACGCTTGGCTTCGATAAATCTCTAATTATTAACGCTTCCACGCCATTAGTATTTCCATCACGGAAACCAAAAACGTTTAATCTATCACCAAGAGTAACCTGACCAACGTCCATTCTCATACGATTATTCAAAAGCAAAATCGTATCAGAAGCCACTCTTAAGTTGTATACTTTATTACTAAGATTCATGAAACAAGGATGATAAGCTTGGCTAGATTCGGTGTCATATTTAAGACAAGCAAAATCTTGATTAGCTAAAGCCGTAATCACCACTGGCAATCCAGTTGTTGCAGAATTCTGAATAGAACTCACTCTTAAGTTGTAAAGCTGCAAAATATCGTCGTTAGCTCTATTACCATCCCACAAATAAGATGAAGGAGAGCTGATTCCTGTATTCGTTGACTGTGAGTCAGCCTTAGCTATAGCGCCGATTGAAACAATGGCCACAATAACCAAGACACTACCCACGATTGAATTGATATATTTTTTCATAATTTTTTTTAAATAAATGCTTTTATATAAATCGACCCTTTGCGAATCTCGCACATTATTATGAGGTGAAGCCGCAACAACCAATAAGATATTACAAAAATTTTATTACAAAAACTAAAAACCTCAGTTCACACTGAGGTTTTTAGTTAATATCCATTCCCACCCGTAGTCGTAGTTGTTGTACTTGAATTAGCCGGCACTTGAAGCACTATGGTCGCCGGATCATTTTGTCTGACCAAATTATTATTAATTACTGGCAATGCATAAACAAAGAATACGGAGATCAAACCAATCGTAATAATAACCCCCAAGATTATTCCCAAACCCATTTCCGCACTTTCCCCATTTTCGGGGTTATTTATTTTCTGAACCATATAATAATATTTATTTAATTAGCCTTTGTCTTAAAAGATAAGTTAGCACCACGAGTCGTCCCTAAATCATTTCTCGTTACAATTCTAAAATAATAAGTCGTATTAGATTTAAGATTTGAAATATCAGTCTTTGCTGAAACTTCATTCATTCCAGAGCCAACAGCCACCCGATCAGTCGTCTTAACGAGTAATGAACCTAAAAGCGAATCTGTCCCATATTCAAACCAATAACTAGACTCCGCGCTATTTGGATTCACCGCACCTCGCAAAGTCGCAGTTGATTTACCAATATTACTAGCATTATTAGTCATCGCTGTTGGTGCAGTCGCAGTCAACGGCCCGACCGTCTTAAAGTTTAAAGTTGTGCCATTAACCGTTCCAAATTTATTTTGAGCGTTTAATCTAAAATAATAATTCTTCATTGGATCAAGATCTAGAAGCGCAATCGAAACATTCATCCTGCTCTCATTTTCTGCCACAGACGCAAAAGCTGTAATATTTCCCAAATTAGGAGTTTCACCATATTCAAACCAATATTGCGTCACCGCCATATTAGCACTCACCTCACCCGTTAAATTAGCTCCTGTTCTTGAAATATTATTAGCCCCCAAAGTCTTAATCGTTGGAATCCCACCACTAAAAGGTAAATTACCAAGATTTGTAGTTCTAAAAGAATATTGCACACCCGAAACCTTGCCGTATTGATTTTCAGCCACCAAGTAAAAGTAATAAACTGTATTTTTTGCGAGTCCAGTTATATAAATAGGTGCTGGAATAGCGGCGTATCCCGAACCAATGGACTGACTAGTAGTCTTATATCCAAGATTTGGAGTCGCTCCATATTCATACCAATAGCTAGTGAAAACCCCATTCGGCACTACCGTACCTGTTACAACCACGGTTGTATCTGTTGGCGAAACATTAAAACTAGTTACGACTTTAGGCAATCCAGATTGCTTAACTTGAGTATTAGAGGTCACCGTAGTATTCGGAATTGTAGTATTAGTCGCCGGAGCCACATAGTTCGTAGTAGCATACCAAGCCAAACCCGCCACCGCCGCCACTCCAATAACCCATCCGATTATTACAGAATTATTATTTTTCATATGAAACTAAGCCGCCCCAAAGAAAAAAGAATTACAGTAATTAAATATTGTGTAGTGTTTTAAGCATTTTCAACCCTCGATGGGCTTGTACCGCCATCGTATTTTTAGATTTCCCAGTAATAAGTGCCATCTCTTCCAAAGACAGATCTCGCAAATAACGCATCTTCATCACCTTTTGATATCTTTCTGGTAAGTTATTAATCAAAATCATAGCGGACTTGCCATCTAAAACATTCATCACGCTTTCTGAATCATCATTACCCGGCTCAAATCCTTTTTCTAACAGCACATCTAAAGAAACAGTTTTCCGTTTTCTATATTCATCCACGATCAAATTATTAAGCACGTGGTAAAGAAAAGCCTTCATCGTGTCCACTCGGCCACCCTTAGCTAAATAAAGCCAAGTCTTCATGAAAGTATCCTGCACCAAACCCTCGCCCAAAGCTCGATCGTGAACCTTGAAAAAAGCATGCAAGTTGAGACCTTTTTGGTAAGCCTGAAAACCAGAAGTAAACATAGCTCGTTGTTGCAGTTCTTGTCTGAATGTCATTCTATTTTTTTGTTTAGAGTTATTAAAATACACCAAAGCCAGACTTTTTTAGTCTGTTGTGTGCTAATTACAATCACACTCTAGATAATGAGAGTAAAATCAGGTACGTACATACCTACTACCTACCCGCTCACCTAAGCAAAACGGCCGCATCTGATTTTCCTCTGTTTAGTTGCACCCATAACAGCCTGGGTGCGATAAAAATAAAAATGGAGATATACGAAGACCGTAAACATATCATACGATAAATAGCTTGTCAAGTTTGAAATAGACTAGTCGTTATACCGTCTTCATTTGCATGAAAAAATATCTCCGCCTCTCACAAAAAAATATTCAGATACAAAGTGTTTTCTTTATTTTAATATTTTGCCTCACATTATTTTCTGCCAAAAGCGGCTTCTTACATCGAGCTTATGCCGAAGCATCAGTTCATAAACCCATTAGCGCTCCGGTAATCGAGGTTTCCCTAGCTAAAAACCCCTTCTTAGCTAAAATAAATCCTGAAGACGCGATAGCTGCCGGATCTCCTTCTATAAAAATCCCCATGCTAGAAATTCATGTTGCGAACACCGGCGCCACCCTTTTGCGAGGTGCTACCGTCACCGCCATAGAAGATAATATTATCCATGTCACAACTACTTGGAACGAGGTTAATTTAAATTGGTCAATAAAAACTAAATTTTTTACCAACTTCCTCACAAACAAAGGTAAAAAGGCGGCCTTAGGAGATATCAAAGTTGGAGATATACTCACAGTCACCGGCAAGTTAATAAGTGGTGGAATCGAACCAATAATCGAAGCCGAATTTATTAGAAAATAAATTCTTGTAATGCTTTAGTGGGTGGAACGGCTTAATTGTAGTATGGAAAAAAACAAAGAATCAAAAATGGATCATGGTAGGGCATTTAAAAATAATTTTATCGAACATTTATGGGAAAAAAGCTGGGCTTATATTAAAACCGTAGTGGATGTCATGACCGAACCAATTTTAATTCTCGACAAAGATCTTCGCGTCATGGCCGCCAATGAAGCTTTCTATAAAACCTTCAAAGTTGAAGCTAAAGATACAGAAAATAAAATCGTCTACGAACTTGGCAACGGCCAGTGGGACATCCCAGCTCTCAAAAACTTGCTCAAAGATATTATTCCTAAAAATACTTATTTTAAAGGCTTTAACGTCAACCATGAATTTCCGTTAATTGGCCGCAAAATCATCATCCTCAACGCTCGCCAACTTCACTCTAAAGAAAAAATAGACCTAAAAACAATTTCGCCAATGATTCTTTTAGCCATGGAAGACGTGACCGAAATGATGACCGTCGCCGAAATCTTCGCCTCTCATACTAACGAAATAAAATTTAAATTAGATCAACGCACCAAAGCCCTAGAAAGCCATACTCAAAAATTACAAAAGGCTATGGATGAACTAAAGAATAGAACGGTCTAACATCACCTAAGATAAATAAAATCACCAGTAAAAACTGGTGATTTTATTTGTGTGGACTGGAGGGGTTTCGGTCACGGATAATTTTCTGCTGAAAATTTCCGCGACCCCGGCTCGGCACCAGCCGTGCCTGCGCCTTTCTCAACCCTTCTTTTTTATGTGGACTGGAGGGGTTTCGAACCCCTCGCCTCTACTATGCCATAGTAGCGCTCTACCAAATGAGCTACCAGCCCTTCGACTTCGCTCAGGACAAGCCCTTTTATTCGGGATTAGCCCTTTAAAATGCGGTGGTAATATTATATAATACTTTTCAGTTTATTCAAGGTTTTGCCCCGGTAGCTCAATGGATAGAGCAGATCCGTCCTAAGGATAAGATCTGGGTTCGATTCCTGGTCGGGGCACATTGGAAAGGTGGCCGAGAGGTTTAAGGCGCCGCTCTCGAAAAGCGGTTGGGGGGAAACCTCCTCGTGGGTTCAAATCCCACCCTTTCCGCAAATAAAAATAGCCTTAAAAGGCTGTTTTTATTTAATTCCTTCGAAGCCTTGGCGCAGAAGGAACTCCTTATAAAAAAGCCACCGGCGCTTACCGGTGGCTCAACTCTACTTCTCAAACTTCTCTATCAACCTCTGACCCACATCCAACAAATAATTCGCTCCTGTCTCAGAATTCCCCTGCTCGAGATCATAAAATATAAAATCTGGTAAAAAAGTATCGGTTTGATTTCTAATCCCCGCAATTCCAAGCGCTATCGCAGCCACAGAATCAGTGTCTCCACCCCATTCTATAATCTTTGCAAGAATCGGCCTAAGAGAGTAATAAGGATAACCAGTTACCGCCTCTAAAACCGCATGAACCGTTGCAATGGCAACCGAATCCCTTTTAGTGGTACGCACTGGACCACCACTCCATTTCTCACTAAAGACATATCCAAATCGTTCAATATCTTCTTTTGGTAAATTATCCAAACAATAAGCAGGTAAAAAACTACGCAGACAAGTACATTCTACGTAAAACGCGCAATGACTCATCAAAGCCACCGCTCGAGCACTAAACAAACCTTCGGGCGTGTCATGCGTGATCTTGGCTTGCATTGTTGCTACTTCCAAAACTTCAGCAACTGTTCGAAGTACTCCAAATGGCACAGCTCTCATCGCCGCCCCATTCTTGTTTGAATTAGGCTGAATGTTGGCCAAAAATTCCTCTCCAGTTTTAACCCTCTCAAGAAACGCCTGAAACTTACTCGAGTATCCCTTACGCTTCCCGCCCCGAGCAAATTCTCTCACCCAAGCATCAGCAAACATTTTTGGAGTATATGGCGGTTCATTTTCAATCAACACTAACGCATTCGCCACCGACATCTCAGTGTCATCCGTATACCTACCAAGCCCCAACTCATGCCTCGGATGATTCAGATACCTCTCAAATTTAAGGGCCTCATCGCGCACCGCTTCGTCACCCGGAAATTTTAAATACTCGGTCGGAGCAGCATAAGCATCACCCATCCCAATACAAAGCAAAAAACTAGGATTTGGATATCTCACTTCAACCCTCTTTCACATCAAAGAACTTAAAAATGAGTGAGAAAGATCTCCTCTATCTCTCATCTTTTATGAATAAATATTAATACATATATTTATTTTGTCAATATAGAAGCAATTTAATAAACAAAAAGCCTCGCACTAGCGAAGCTTTTAACATACCAATTTTCTCTCCCTACCAAAACAACATTTCTTTCCAAAACTTAGGAAAGCCCCCACTTATTAAAAGCCATCCCCAATAACCCAAAATGATAATCCAAAACATCGGTGATGCAAAAAGAAAAATGCAGGTAAGAATAATCATAGGACCAGGCTCTTTAAATCCAGAATCTTTGGTAAAAAAGTCATTTCCAAATATTCCGATTAACAAACCTCTTGGGTTATTAACGAAACATAAAAAAGAGTAACAAGCTAGCCACAAAGCCGAGTAAAGATCCATACTGAGAATCTTATAAAGACTCTGCGGGTTATGTTCGGTATTATTAGTAATCCACCACATTTGATTTAAGGGAAAATACCACACAAACATAACAATGAAAGCAAAAATTCTCGGGGTAGTAAGCATAGTAACCCTCCAGGAAAGGAAGTTGATTCTCAAACGACTGCCAAGATTATACCAGATAAGATAAAAAATGTAAACCCCGCTAGATATAAGGTTATCTAGCGGGGTAAATACAAATAAACACATTACCCTAATTACAAATTACTCACACCAACTACCGTTCCTATCCCCTATTACGGCCTCGGCTGCCCTTCACGAATCCCTGCCTCACTCACTCTCACAAAACTCACCTTTTTCCAAAAATCTACAATATTTTTCGCCCCACTATAACTCATCCCCGACTGCAATCCATCTTAAAGTAATTGCACTATCAAAGCCACCTCACCCTTATAAGACACAGTCGTTGAAATTCCTTCCGCCGCTCGCTCCTGCCTGTCTTTATTACTTTCAAATTTACCCCGATCCGCCGACGCCTCCCGCGAAGCCAAGCCTCGATACACCTTAAACGCCGCCCCATTTTCCAAAAAATAATCACCCGGGGATTCCGCCGTCCCCGCAAACAAGCCCCCAATCATCGCCGTATCTCCACCCGCCCCAATCGCCTTTGCCAAATCCCCAGAATTTTTTAACCCCCCATCCGCAATCACCGGTATTTTAAATTTCCGAGCCACGGCAGCGCAATTAGAAACCGCTGTAAATTGCGGCATCCCCGAGCCAGAAACCACGCGCGTCGAACAAGCCTTCCCCGGCCCAATCCCTATTTTAATGGCATCCGCCCCAGCTTTAATCAAATCCACCGTCCCCTCCGCCGTTGCCACATTCCCCGCCACCACATCCACCTCCTTAAATTTTTTCTTCAGGAGTCTA
>JAHFLM010000059.1 GCA_023244865.1 Candidatus Harrisonbacteria bacterium
TCACTTTCGAGGAATTGAGAGAGGGCGATGCAGTAACTTTTGAAGTTACTAATGGCGAAAAAGGCCTCGCTGCTACTAACGTAAAGCGAGCTTAATAAGCTAATAAAAAACCGACCGGTTAAAATGGTCGGTTTTTTATTAGCTAGAATTAATAGGAATCGCGGTTAAAAGACTGGTTTTGTGGCTTTTTTACTAATACATTGACTTTTTAGGCATTTTTGTGGTATAATTAAGGAGTACATTTAATTGAGGTTGGGATGTTCCAGCCTGTCATATGAAATCCATTTCTGGAGGAAGTTACCGTGTCACGAGAGTCTTATTTGATTCAGAGGTGCTGCTTTGAGGGAGTGGGGCGAAGGAAGCTCATGTACGAACACATGGGAGCCACCGAGTTTGATGATGGTAATCGAAGCAAGTCTTTGATTCGCATCTTTACCCGAAGAATGTGCCGAGAAGAGGTGAAAATCAACGTGGGTGGGCAAGAAATCGTGGTCTATGTGTTTGCTGCCGCCAACTTCTCCCGTGCTGAATGTCGAGAAACTTTGGAGTTGCTGACCCATGAAAACTCGATAATCCGAGGCCTTAAGAAGCCCACCTTCTTCGATCTCGCCGTCGCGGCTCACCTTGGAGGAACTGCGAGATACACGAAGGAAACCGTTGTTTGGTTTGACATCGCAAACGATTTCCTGTGGACTATCACCCAAGAAAACGCCGATAAACTGGCGGCCGCTCTCGAAGAAATCGAAGAGGCATTCACGATGACCCCAAGCTAAAAACAAAAGGCCCCGCGCCTTTGTCTAGCGCGGGGTCTTTTGTTTTTTTAAATATGAAGATTTTAGAAAAAGTCTGGCTAGTTTTAACTCGTCGTAGGAATAGGCTTCGCCTAGAAGCTCGCGAACAGGGGCGAGGGCGGGACTGTTGGTTTTTTGGAAAGTGGCTTTGATTATTTCGAAACGAGCTGCTTCCGGTTTCAAAAAAGAAATGTCCAGTTCTGGCTCTATGGTGATAATTTTTTCGAGATGACTAATAATAGTGCCGGCTGACAAATTGCGAAGTTTGGCGATTTCGTTAATCGAAAGTTTTTGAGAGATTAAATTTTTAGTTTCTAAGAAAGTTGGGCTTAGATAGTCCGATTCGATCTCCTTGATATAATGGGGTTCGTTTGCGTAATTGCGAATCACGTTTAAGAATTTTTCTCCGAATTGAGCGAGCTTCTGATTGCCGACACCGCTGATTTCTAAAAAGGCGGCTTCGGTTTTTGGTAAATGAGTGGCCAGCTCACGAAGAGTTTTGTCTCCAAAAATAATGTAAGGCGGGACTTTTAAGCGAGTCGCCTCTTCGGTTCTTGCTTTTCGTAATAATTCGAAAAGTTCGGGGTCGTAGGTGGTGTTTTCGGTGGATCGAGATTTGAATTCCTTGTCCACGAAGATTCCACGCCTAAATTCCGAATCGATTCCCGGGGGAATCGAACGGGATTGGGCTCTGAATGACAGGTCGGGTAGCGGGACTTGGGGGATGCAGCCGTCACAGTTGGCACAATTAACGATTTTATAATCCTCGTTGAAATAGCGGAGTAAAAATTTGCGGCGGCAGGTGGTTAGATTGCCGTAATCTAAAACGTGGTTGAGATTTTCTTCCGCTCGGCGCTTTTCGGCTACGTCGCTAATGTTGCGAATAAAATAATCGTGTTTAAATTTGTCGGCGTAGGAAAAAAACAAAACACAGCGAGCGGGCAAGCCATCGCGGCCGGCGCGGCCGGTTTCCTGATAATAACCTTCAACCGACTTGGGTAAACTATGATGAATGACCAGGCGCACATCGGGTTTGTCGATCCCCATCCCAAAAGCGATCGTGGCGGCCATAATATTGACCTCGTCTTTAATAAAACGCTCCTGATTTTTACTTCTTTGCGCGGCATCTAGGCCAGCATGATAAGCGGCGGCCTTAAAACCATATTTATTTAAATCACTCACTAATTTCTCGGTATCGTTGCGCGAAAAACAATAAATGATCACGCTTTTATCTTTATAATCTTGAAGCAAGGCTAAGATAGATTTGAAAGATTCTTTTTTGGGGCGAACTTCGTAGCTCAAATTAGGGCGATTAAAACTAGAAATAAAAGTTTGAGGATTTTTTAAATTGAGCTGCTTCACGATATCCTCCCGGACTTTTTCAGTGGCGGTCGCGGTGAGAGAAATAATCGGAATATTAGGAAATTTTTGACGGAGAAGTTTTAAATTGCGATATTCGGGACGGAAATCATGGCCCCATTCAGAAATACAATGAGCTTCGTCGATCGCGATTAAGCTAATTTTCAAAGTGTGTAAAAAATCCTCAAAGCCGAAAGCACTAAGCCTTTCGGGAGCTATATATAAAATCTTCAGTTGGCCACTTCGAGCTTTATTCATTACGCTCACGATTTCGGCTTGAGATAGCGTGCTATTAATTAAATCGGCGGCGATGCCGTTGACCTGCAAGGCGTCCACCTGATCTTTCATTAAAGAAATTAAAGGTGAGATGACGATGACTATCCCCTCCATAATTAACGACGGGAGCTGGAAACAAAGAGACTTTCCCCCACCGGTCGGCATTAAAACTACACAGTCTTTTTTGAGCAATACCTGATTGATAATTTCCTCCTGAAGCGGCCGAAAGGTTTCGTAGCCAAAATGTTTTTTTAATAAATCTTTCATATGAGGCCTGTTGCCCCTTATACTAGCTCGATTATTTTGAATCCGCTTATTATTGACAAATAATCTTAAATGATTTATGTTACTAACTACTTAAACAGTTCTTTGACTCTAGAAGGAGGCTTTTAAATGCCTACGGCAAATGGAGCAGCTTTATGGGAAGAGTTAGAATTTGAAGAATTTGAGGTGAATTATGATTTGCCAGTAGGGCAACTTTTTGAAAACTTTTTGCACGTACCTCCTGAAATAAATCGGGAAATTATTAAATGCGATCAATCTGGAACGCAAAAAGTCGAGTTGGCGGTGTTGAGATTCCTTGAACCTCAATACACTAATGGTGATCATAACTTTCCGGCGGACTGCGACCCGGCGAATCTTTGGGATCTTTTGGCTTACGCAACAAAACACATGACCTCGATTAATTTCTTGGACTTCGTGAGAGAGCAGTATCTCTACGACATCAAGGCGACTCAACAGAGAGCTCAGATATTGAGTGAGGTAATCAATGAGGTACTTAAGGGTGGCGTCTTGGCCTTGGCGGATCACAATGATCCATTGTCGGTCATCGCGAATGTTTATGAGGTTGGTGAAGCCATTGGTCCGGGCTTGAAGATTTTTGAACCGGGCGAACATATGACTTGCGAAATTGGTTTCCTCGTGAAGAAAAGAACTCAAGTAGAGAAAGGGTGAAAATGTCACACCTAACAAATAAAGCGCCTTGGTATCCGATTAATCCATTAGGATTTAAAATTGATTACGATGTTTCAGCAAGATACGTTTTAAGCTCATCATTTATCAAGATCGCTGGCGATCTTGAGCCTGGTGGAGCATTTAAGATTGGACAGGCCGAAGAAGGAGTCTTGTCGGTAGTATTGGGGGTTGTGAGATTCAAAAAACCCCAATCTTTTGCTTCCTGTATCGAAAAAATGGGGAAGGCCTACATGAATCAGGCGAACATTTGGGAGCTTGGAGCTTACTGTCGAATGTTTAAGTCTCCGTTGGATGTTAAAACGCCTGAGGGTTGTGGGATGGTTGCCTGCCATAACCTCTACGATGTGATAGATGATGTCTACAAAGTACCAATCGCCAAATTTATTTCTGACGATAATGG